>NZ_JSYD01000028.1:0-61821 GCF_054824005.1 Brevundimonas sp. GN22
CCTTCCGCCTGCGTCCTTCTCTGCGGCTGTGGTCGCGGTTGTTGTCGGATTTGGCGGCACCGTCGCTCTGGTCGTTCAGGCCGGACAGACCCTGGGGGCCTCGCCCGCCCAGATCATTTCCATGCTGGCGGCCCTGACGCTCGGGATCGGTGTTACAGGCGCGGTTCTAAGCTGGCGGCTAAAGATGCCGGTGGTCATGGCTTGGTCCACGCCGGGGGCCGCGCTTCTGGCCGCAACCAGCGCCGGATATGACTGGGCAACAGCTGTCGGGGCCTTTGTGCTGGCAGGCCTGATGATGGTGGCGACGGGACTGGTGCCGGTTCTGGGCCGGATGGCGGGGCGCATTCCCTCGGGCATCGCCTCCGGCATGTTGGCCGGCGTGCTCCTGCCTTTCTGCATCAAGCTATTGCAGGCAGTGCCGGTTGACCCCGTTCTGGTGATCGGCCTGATCGGCCTGTTCCTGATAATGAAAAGGCTTGCCGCGACATGGGCTGTGCCTGCGGTGCTGGTCGGCGCTTTTGCCGTACTGGCTTGGCGGGGGCAGTTGCCCCTGCCGCTGGAGGCAGGTGTGCTGACGCGGCTGTCGCCAACGATGCCAATCTTTGGCTGGAAAGCAGCGGTGAGTCTGGCCCTTCCGCTCTATCTTGTGACCCTGGCCTCCCAGAACCTTCCCGGCCTCGTGGTGTTGAAGGCGGCAGGATATGAGCCGCCTGCCAACAGGCTGATCTTCTGGGGCGGACTATCCAGCACGCTTACCGCCCCTTTCGGAGCACACGGGGTTAATCTGGCTGCCATCACCGCCGCGATCTGCACCGGTGACGATGCCCATCCTGATGCCACCCAGCGTTGGAAAGTGGGCGTTATCTATGGCGCGCTCTATCTGGTCGTCGCACTGTTTATCCCGCCGCTGGTCCAACTCTTTGTCGCCATGCCTACGCATGTGCTGGCCAGCGTGACGGGGCTGGCGCTGCTGGCCCCGCTGACCAGCGCGCTGGCGGGTGTTTACAAGGACGACACCCACCGGGAGGCTGCCGTCTTGACCTTTGTCTGCACGGCATCAGGGCTGGCGCTGTGGGGTATCGGGTCGGCCTTCTGGGGACTGGTGGTCGGGTTTGCGGCCTTGCTGGTCTTCAAGCGCCCATAGCCAAGCTTTACATTCGGGGGCTTTACAGCCTTTGGGGACATGTCACCTTGGCGAGCGACCGATAACGGTGACACCCCAAGGAGACAGCCATGGCTCACAAGTTCGAAGTCTATCAGGACAAAGCCGGCGAGTACCGCGTGCGCTTTAAGTACAATTCGGAAGTGATCTTCTCGACCGAAGGCTATTCGGACAAGTCGGGAGCCAAGCGCGCCATCGAGTCGATCAAAAAATACGTCGGCGATGCGCCGGTCGAAGACGCATAAGCTGCGGCTTTCGCGCCAAGAAAAGGGGCGTCGGATCACTCCGACGCCCCCTCTTTAATTAGTCCGGATCGCGCTCGCTGGTCTCGACAGGGCGAATGACCCTCAGCCAGCCCTCGGCGATTTTGATCTCGGGGGCCGCCTCTTTGGTGAACGGCAGATACCACGTCGGACCGCCTTCGGCCGGAGTGATCTCCAGCATATCGTCGGCACCGAAGTTCTGAACCGCCTTCACCTTGCCGATGACCTTGTCGTCAGCGTCACGGCCTTCCAGACCGATTAGGTCGGTGAGGTAGAACTCGTCCTCGTCGGTGTCCGGCAGTTGGTCGCGGTGGACGTAGAGCTTGCGGCCGCGCGCAGCGTCCGCCTCTTCCTTGGTGGTTAGCTCTTTCACCTTGGCGACCAGACCGTGTTTGTCCGGACGGGCCGAGATGATGGTCAGCGCCGGCTGGCCCTTGGCATCCAGCAGGGGCGAATAGGTCTTCAGCGACTGGGCATCGGCGGTATAGGCGGTGATCTTCACCTCGCCCTTCACACCGAATGCGCCGCCGATCTGGGCCACCAGAATGTATTTGTCGTCGCCGCTCAACTCGGGGCTCCTTGGTTCAACTGTCGTCCAGATAGCAGAAAAGCAGCGCCCTTGCGGACGCTGCCTTCCTTAAATCATCGAAGATACCGATGAAGCCGGAATTAGGCTTCGGTGGTTTCTTCAGCAGCACCTTCAGCAGCCGGGGCTTCTTCAGCCGGAGCAGCGGCGGCAGCAGCAGCAGCGGCTTCAGCTTCAGCCTTGGCAGCAGCTTCGGCTTCCAGACGGTCAGCTTCGCGTTGAGCGCGTTCAGCAACGCGTTCTTGAGCCTTCTTGCCCGGGGTACCCTTCTTCGGGTTGTTGCCCTGGACCCACTTGACCTTTTCGCCCAGAACTTCGTCTTGCGACAGGAAGCGAGCAACGCGGTCGGTCGGCTGAGCGCCCTTGACCAGCCACTCGTTGATGCGCTCGACCTTCAGCGAAACGCGCGGGGTCTCGCCGTCCTTCGGCAGCATCGGGTTGTACGAGCCAACCTTCTCGAGGAACTTACCATCGCGCGGCGAACGGGCGTCGGCGATCACGATGTGGTAGTAAGGACGCTTCTTGGAGCCACCACGGGCCAGACGGATCTTCAGCATTTTAGTCTCTTTCTAGGAAAGTCAGTTATTTTTTGGGGAAGCCCGGAAGACCCGGAAGCCCCCCCGGAAGTTGTCCGCCACCCAGGCCGGCCATGCGGTCCTGAAGGGCTTTCAATTCGTCGGCGCTGGGTTCCGGCATCTTGCCGCCGCCCAGTGCTTTCAAGCGGGCCATGTCGGCACCGCCGCCGCCCATGCCGGGCAAACCGCCCATCATGGCCGCCATCTTTTGCAGGTTCTTGCCACCGCCCTTGGACAGCGACTTGACCATGTCCGACATCTGACGGTGCTGCTTGAGCAGACGGTTGATGTCTTGAACCTCTACGCCCGAACCGGCGGCGATACGCTTTTTACGGCTCGCGTTCAGCAGGTCGGGTTTCTTTCGCTCGGCCTTTGTCATCGAGGAGATGACAGCCAGCTGGCGATCGATCAGCTTGTCCGAGATGTTGTTGTCGGCCATCTGGTTCTTCAGCTTGGCGACACCCGGCAGCAGGCCCATGATGCCCTGCAGACCGCCCATCTTCTTCATCTGGTTCAGTTGGCCTGCGAGATCGTCCAGATCAAACTGGCCCTTGGCCAGCTTGCGGGCCATCTTCTCGGCCTTGGCTTGATCCAGCTCACCGGCAGCCTTTTCGACCAGCGCGACGATATCGCCCTGACCGAGGATGCGGCCAGCGACACGGCGGGCGTCAAAGACATCCAGAGCGTCGACCTTTTCGCCGGCACCCATGTATTTGATCGGCAGGCCGGTAACGGCTCGCATCGACAGCATGGCACCGCCACGGCCGTCACCGTCCGCGCGGGTCAGGATCAGACCCGTCAGCGGCAGACGCTCGTTAAAGGCCGATGCGGTACGCACGGCGTCCTGACCAGTCAGGCTGTCGGCGACCAGCAGGGTCTCGATCGGCTTGGCGATCTCGGCCACTTCGGCGACTTCGTTCATCAGCGCTTCGTCGAGCGTGATGCGGCCGGCAGTGTCGAGGATCAGGACGTCAAAGCCTTGCAGCTTTGCCGATTGCAGGGCGCGACGGGTGATCTGGACGGCGCTTTCACCCGCCACGATCGGCAGGGTCGCCACTTCGATCTGTTGGCCCAGCGTGGCCAGCTGTTCCATTGCGGCCGGACGACGGGTGTCTAGCGAGGCCATCATCACCTTCTTGCGGTCGAACTTCGACAGACGCAGGGCCAGCTTGGCCGAGGTGGTGGTCTTACCCGAGCCTTGCAGACCGGCCATCAGGATGACCGCAGGCGGGGTGGCATTGGTGTTCAGCGGAACCGGCTCTTCGCCGCCCAGCATTTCGACGAGGCCGTCGTAAACGATCTTGATGACCTGATCCGCGGGCTTAACCGCACGGATGACTTCCTCGCCCGTCGCCTGTTCCTTGGCGCGGCTGATGAAGTCCTTGACGACCGGCAGGGCAACGTCGGCTTCGAGCAGGGCCACGCGAACTTCGCGCAGGGCCTCTTCGACGTCCTTTTCGGACAGCGCGCCGCGGCCGGTAATCCGGTCAAATACGCCTGTCAGCCGCTCGTTCAGAGCATCAAACATTCAAAACCTCAAATCCATGGCGGGCGGTTAGGTCGGCTCCATACGACAACGACCTCTGTGGACGTAACACGTCGACAGAGGGTTCTCGCCTGCCTCGTTCTCGATGCTGGAGCTACCGGCCTATCGGCCTACTTGAGCCCCGAAAGACCCAAGGACCACCGTCAAAACCTGAGCCCTGTAAAACGTGCTCAAGTAGCGCGGTAGCGCGGTAGCACAACAAACAAAGAGCTGTCGTGCAGGTGGAGACGCGAGTTTCACTTGCGCCGGAAGTGGGGGCTTATGCCTCATTTTCAAGCCCGTGTCGACTCAGGAGTCCCGCAGCCACCGAGAAGAGCATTCAGATGCCACCGCAACATATTTAGAGATATTACATGACGGTAATATTGCATTGATTTCATGTAAGATAAGTAATCATGAGCAAGAATTATAGATTGGTCCGAATTATACCATAGCGCTGTCATTTCAACTTCAACGTCATGGGACACAAGGGCAGCCAGTACAGATGACCACTCCAACAAGCTGGAAACGCCCAATGATCAAGATCGTATCGCTTGCGGCCGCCGCCGCTCTTCTGGCCACCTCGGCCCACGCCCAGATCACCATCAGCACCAACGATATCGGCACGCCCGCCGGTGCCGCCCGCTTCGAGCAAGACGTGCGAAAGGCCGCCCGCACGCTTTGCGGTGAGCAGCGCGGGCTTCGCGGACTGTCCTGCAAGCAAGCCGTTCGTGAAGAAGCGCTTGAGCGTCTGCCGGAGCCGCTGCGCATGGCCTACGTCCAGTCGCGCTCGGCCCGCACCATTGAATACGCCGCCAATCGTACCAACGAAGGGTAAGGCTCCCGCTAGTCTGTAAGCGTTGTCCTAGAAGGTTAAGTAACCGTCCCGTCTCCCCGCCTCCAATCGACGGGACGCAAAGGCATCGCCCCTAATCGGGCGGTGCCTTTTTTTCATGCCTAAAGCCAGCCGGACTTTTTGAAGCTGATGTAAAGGCCGCTGCACACGGCCAGCATCAGCAGCAGAGCCGCCGGATAACCCCAAGTCCAGCTCAGTTCAGGCATATGCTGGAAGTTCATGCCGTAGATGCCGGCGATCGCCGTGGGGGTCGCCAGTATGGCCGCCCATGCCGCGAGCTTTCGGGTGATGATACCCTGGCGCTGCTGCTCGAGCAGGCTGGACAGGTCGAACACGGACAACAAGATTTCGCGCAAGCCCCCTGCCCTGCTGGACACCCGGCGGACGTGGTCGGTGACGTCCCTGAAATAGGGCCTGACATCCTTGTCGATGCCCGGCAAATCAAGAGTGCCCAGGCGGTTGGCCAATTCTTCCATCGGACCGAGAACACGAGTGAACTTCAGCAGCTGGCGACGTAGCTGGAACAGGGACGTGATGTCCTGACGGGACAGGAAGCGATTTAGCGTCGTCTGTTCGAACTCCAGCACCCTGTCTTCGATCGCGTCGACGATCGGCAGATAGCCGTCGACGATGAAATCCAAAACACCATGAAGGATCAGGTCCGGGCCGTGTCGCAGAAGAAGTGGCGCGGCCTCCAGCTGTTGCCTGAGCTGGGTATGTCCGCGCGCCGATCCGTGCCGGATGGTGATGACGTAGTTCTTTCCCAGAAAGATATGCGTCTCGCCGTAGATGATCTCGTCATCATGCTCGCGCGCCGTTCGCGTGACCACAAACAGACCGGTGCCATAAACCTCGAGCTTGGGGAGTTGGTGCGCGGTCAGGCTGTCCTCGACGGCGAGGTGGTGCAGTTGAAACCGCTGGACCAGCGCCTCCATTTCCTCGGTCGTGGGCTCGAACAGACCGATCCAGACGAACTCGCCGTCACCGAGGGCCAGACCTTCGGGGGTCAGGGGCGCTTCCCGCACCCGCTTGCCGTTTCGATAAACATATGAGGCGACGACAGTCATGGCAGGCCCTTAGGTTTGCCCGACGCTACGCCGCCTTTGCGCAAAAGAGAACGGCCGGTGAAGACATCCACCGGCCGTTCATATGGTCATTCCGACTTAGTGGGTCGGGAAGCCACGCACCTTCAGAAGGGCAGCCACATCCGGGTTACGGCCACGGAAGCGGCGGTAGGCTTCGCCGCGATCCGTGGTGTTGCCTTCGGACAGGATGATCTCCTTGTACTTGGCACCGATCACCGGATTGAACACGTCTCCGGACTCTTCGAAATAGGCCCAGGTGTCAGCGTCCATCACTTCGGACCACAGGTAGGAATAGTAGCCTGCCGAGTAGGCATCCGAGGTGAACAGGTGGTTGAACTGCGGCAGACGGTGACGCATCACGATCTCCTTCGGCATGCCGAGGCGTGCGAGGGATTCACGCTCGAAAGCGTCGATGTCGGTCGGCGGGGTCGCCTGGGTGTGCAGGTCCATGTCGACCAGAGCCGACGACAGGTAGGACACCGTGGCGTAGCCCTGATTGAAGGTCGAGGCGGCCTCGATCTTCTCGACTAGCGCTTGCGGCATCGGCTGGCCGGTTTCGACGTGCTTGAGGAAGCCGTCGATGATCGGACGCGACAGCACCCAGTGCTCGTGAACCTGCGACGGATATTCGACGTAGTCGCGCGGCGTACCGGCCAGAGCCGGATAGCGGACCTTGGACGACAGCGAGTGCAGGGCATGGCCGAACTCGTGGAACAGGGTCTCAGCATCGTCCAGCGAGATCAGCAGCGGGCCCGACGGAGCCTTGATGAAGTTGTTGTTGTTCGAGGCCAGAACATTCTTCACGCCGTCATACGACGAGTATGAGCGATAGGTCGTCGCCCATGCGCCCGAACGCTTGCCCGGACGGGCGAAGTCGTCCGAATAGAACAGGCCGACGTGCGAGCCGTCCGACTTGTTCTTGACCTCGAACACTTCGACGTCCGGATGGAAGACCGGCACCGAACCGTCGGTGATCTTGTGGAAGGTGAAGCCGTACAGGCGCTCGGCCATGTAGAAGGCGCCGCGCTTGACGTTGTTCAGTTCGAGGTACGGTTTGATCTCGTTCTGGTCGAGGTCGTACTTCGCCTTACGGACCTTCTCTGCGTAGTACAGATAGTCCCACGGCTCGATGTCGTGACCGGCAATCGCCTTCATGTCAGCGACTTCTTCGGCGACGCGGGCCTTGGCCGGAGCCCAGACGCGTTCCATCAGTTCCATGGCCGCCGCCGGGGTCTTGGCCATGGTGTCCTGCATGCGCCATTCGGCGTGGTTCTTGAAGCCCAGCAGCTTGGCGCGCTGGTCACGCAGGGCGACGATCTGGGCGATGGTGGCGTTGGTGTCGTTCGCATCGCCATTGTCGCCGCGGTTGACGAATTTACGCCAGACCTGTTCGCGCATGGCGCGGTCGTCACCGAACGACAGGAAGGGATCCACGCTGGAGCGGGTGTTGGTGATCGCCCAGCCGCTCAGGTTGTTGGCGCGTGCAGCAGCCGCCGCCGCGGCCTTGTCGCCTGCCGACAGACCCGCCAGCTTGGCTTCGTCAGTGACGTGGATGTAGGTCTTTTCGTCCTCGACAACCTTCTGGCCGAAGGTGGTGAAGGCGTTCGACAGGGCGGTGTTGATACGGCCCAGTTCTGCCTTGCCGGCAGCGTTCAGTGCCGCACCGTTGCGCACGAAGCTGTTGTACGAACGCTCGGCGATACGGGCCTGTTCAGCGCTCAGGCCGGCAGCAGCGGCCGTTTCGTGAACGTGCTTGATGCGGGCGAACAGAGCTTCGTTGAAGGTCGTTTCGTCGCTGGCAGCCGACAGCATCGGCGACAGTTCGCGCTCAAGCGTGCGGAAATCGGCCGAGCCAATGTTCGAGGTCATGACGCCGAACAGGGCCATTGACCGGCCCAGCGCCTCACCCGACAGCTGCATCGCCACCGAGGTGTTGGCGAAGGTCGCCGGTTCCGGATTGTTGGCGATGGCGTTGATTTCGGCACGGCGCAGTTCGATGCCTTCGATGATGGCTTCGCGCAGCTTGGCCGGGGTGACCTTGTCCCACGGCGGCACGCCTTCGAACGGGCCGGTCCAGACTTGCAGTAGTTCAGCCTTCGGCGCGGTGGTCGGCAAAACAGCGCGGGCGACGGCGATCTCGTTCGCCGATGCGGCTTGGCTCATCGAGCCCCCCAAATCCGTTCCTGCTGCGGCGCAGCCAGCCAGAGCAAAGAGGCTGGCGCCTCCGATAAGAAGGTGGCGTCTGTGCATCCGGTCTCTCCCAACCTGATTAAATCATACGCGCGCTATCCAGAGATCGCGGCGATTACGACTTGGGTGTAATGCGAAGTGATGGACGGCGAAACCCTTGAGGTCTAAAGGCCGCATATGGCGATAGGCGTTTTTGACTCCGGCGTGGGTGGACTGACGGTCCACCGTGAACTCGTGTCCCGATTTGCGGAGCGGGATTTCATCTATTTGGGCGACCAGGCCAATGCGCCTTATGGCGGGCGTGGCGGCGAAGAAATCGTCGAGCTGACGCGCAAAGGTTGCGAGACCCTGTTCCGCGCGGGTGCCTCTGTGGTGGTTCTGGCGTGCAATACGGCTTCGGCCATCGCACTACGCCGCCTGCAACAGACATGGATCCCCGGTCTTCGCGAAGAGCTGAGCCGTCCGGTCAATGTGCTGGGTATCATCGTGCCGACTATCGAAGCCGCCACCGGCCTGCCCTGGTCCTATGAGGCCGAGCGTGACGGTCGCCTCGAGGGCGAGAAGAAAGAAGCCATCGACATCACCGGCATCTTCTGCACCGCTGCCACTGCCATGAGCCGCGTGTACGAGATCGAGATCGACAAGCGCCGCACCGACCTTGCCGTCTTTACCGAGCCCTGCCCCGGTCTCGCGGGTCTGATCGAACTAGGCGCACCGGAGGAAGAGCTGCGCGTGGTCGTGCGGGACCATGTGGACTCGCTGCGTCGTCGCATCGGTCGCCATCCGGACAAGGCCATTCTGGGCTGCACCCACTACGAGATCGTCGCCAATCTGTTCGCAGAGACTCTGCCCGAGGGTGTGCAGGTCATCAGCCAGCCCACCGCTGTAGCCGACAGTCTGGAACGTTATTTCGAGCGTCACCCCGAATATGATCTGGGCAATACCGGACGTCGCACCTTCCTGACCACCGGCCAGCCGGGACCGCAGTCGGACCTCATCGCCCAGTTCTGGGGTGCGCCTCTTACGTTCGACGCCGCATAAGCCTTAGCGGTTAAAGCTTCCGGCGGTCGACTTCTGCCGTTCCCAGTAGTCGGCACCGTTCGAGGGTTTGAACATGGTGCGGACGACCCCGCGCTTGTCCACGACGGCGAAGGTGTTGGTGCGCGCCTGATAGATCAGCACGTCGCCGTTGGGTCTGCTGATTTTCTCGGCATCAGCAGGAGGTGACTTGGTGAACTGCTTGGCCTTGGCCAGATAGTCCTCGGCGCTGGTCGAGCCGAAATCGGCACCGTTACGCTCAAACAGTCGCACCGCTTTGGCCCCCGCAGTTTCGCTGCGATTGGAGGTCAGAACAACGGCGGCTTCTGCCGGAGCATTGGCGGGGGCGGGCGTCTGCACCACGGGCGCCGGTGCCGGGATCTGTGCTGTTTCTACAGCCGCCAGCGCCTGGGGGCGTTCTCGCGTTTCGACCGCCGAGCCCCCGTTGTCGCAAGCCACAAGACCAAGGGCCACGAATACAGTCGCCCCGATAACCACTCGTTTTTTCACTACACCCACCCCCTGAATATCAACGTTATTCTTAATAGGATATTTGGGGATATGGCAACGCTCGGGACCGAAGGCTTGTCTCGACGCGGTCATGTTCGGCGTCTAAACACGCACTATGAGCAATCCGACCCTTCTTGGCCGCCGCGTTCTGCTGATCATTGGTGGCGGTATCGCTGCCTATAAGTCGCTGGAGTTGGTGCGACTGATCAAGAAGTCCGGCGGTGAGGTTATGACCCTGCTGACCAAGGCTGGCGCAGAGTTTGTCACCCCTATGTCTCTGGCCGCGCTCAGCGGACATCCGGTTCGCCAAGACCTGTTCATGCCCGAAGACGAAACGGCGATGGGACACATCGAACTGTCGCGCTGGGCCGATCTGGTTGTGGTGGCCCCGGCGACAGCGGGGCTGATAGCCAAGGCTGCCAATGGCATGGCCGACGATCTGGCCTCGACGACCCTTTTGGCGACCGACAAGAAGACCCTGTGGGCACCGGCTATGAATGTGCGGATGTGGGAACATCCAGCGGTTCAAGCCAATGTCTCCAAGCTCAAATCGTTTGACGGATTTCACCGCGGTGCCTTCGTTGGTCCAGATCAGGGCGAAATGGCATGTGGGGAGTTCGGGTTTGGCCGCATGGCCGAACCGGCCGCTATCCTTGATGCCATTGCGGCCGCGCTGTCGGACAGCAAGCCCTTGGCCGGACGCAAGGCTGTCATCACCGCAGGCCCTACCTTTGAGGCCATCGACCCCGTTCGCGGCCTGACCAACCGCTCCAGCGGCAAACAGGGCTATGCCGTCGCCGCCGCACTGGCCGAGTTGGGGGCCGAGGTCACTCTGGTGTCGGGTCCGGTCTTTCTGAACCCGCCCGCAGGTGTGCGCCGCATTCCGGTGGAAGCCGCGACCGAGATGCTGGCCGCGGTAGAGGGCGAGTTGAAATCATCTCCCGTCGATATTGCCGTCATGAGCGCTGCGGTCGCCGACTGGCGTGTTGACGGTGTAGCCACCGGCAAGATCAAAAAGGTGCCAGGCGGCGGCCCCCCTGCCCTGCAACTGATCGAAAATCCGGATATTCTGGCAGCCGTTTCCAAATCGGGTCCGTCGCGACCCAAGCTGGTCATCGGTTTTGCCGCCGAGACATCGGACCTCGAGGCCAATGCGAAGGCCAAGCTGTCGCGCAAGGGCTGTGACTGGATTGTCGGTAATGACGTCAGCCAGGACGTCTTTGGCTCGGACGGCAATGCCGTCACCCTGTTTACCCGCGACGGCAGCGAAAATTGGGCGCGTCAGTCCAAAACCGACATCGCCAACCGTCTGGCCCAACATATCGTCGAACACTTCAAGGCAAATCCTCAATGAGCACCTTGCGTATCCTGCCCCTGCCGCACGCCGAAGGTCTGGCACTTCCGGCCTATGAGACGCCGGGGTCAGCGGGGATGGACCTTCGCGCAGCGATTGGTGCGGACGAAGTGATCACCCTGCAACCCGGTGCGCGGGTTCTGGTACCTACGGGTTTGAAGATCGCTCTTGAACCCGGCTTTGAGGCGCAAGTGCGTCCGCGTTCAGGTTTGGCACTGAAGCACGGTATCACGACCCTGAATTCGCCCGGCACAATCGACAGCGACTATCGTGGAGAACTTGGCGTCATCTTGATCAACCACGGTCAGGTGTCGTTTGAAATCCGTCGCGGCGAGCGAATTGCTCAAATGGTCATCGCGCGACACGAACAATGTCATATCGTTGTTACGGATACCCTTGACGAGACCCTACGTGGCGAGGGAGGGTTCGGTTCGACAGGCAAATAGCCTGAAAGATCGAACTCTCTCGGGTCGATCGGGGGGTGTATTGGCGTGATGAAAAATCTGGAATGTCTGGTCTACATCAGTCGATGCACCCTCGACCAAGCTGCGCTCGAAGCACAGTTGGAGGATCTCGTCGCGGTTTCTGCGTTCCGTAACAAGAGCGCACAGATCACCGGCGTACTGGTGCACGAGAACGGCTACTTCTTCCAGATGCTGGAAGGGGCACCTGCGGCGCTCGATCTTCTGATGATCCATCTCCATTTTGACGAGCGTCACGAGGACATCCGCGTGGTCGCGCGCGAGAAAATCCCGACCAAAAACGCCGTGTCATGGGCGATGGTGACACCCCCGCTGGATCACCCGCTGCGCCGCGATCTGCGCACGCTTGCCAGCAATCCCCCATCCAGCGTCCAGCCGTGGCGCAGGTTGTTGCTGGAAATGATCCCCGAAAACGCCTGACTAAACGCTCGCGTTGGCGCTCGGTGGGGTGATCTCGCGATGGCGTACGCGCTCGCGCCATGCCGTATAGAGGCCGCTGGCGGCAATCAACGACGCGCCAGCCAATGTTGCGGTCGTAGGCACGTCCGACATCAGCATCCAGCCCAGCAGCACCGCGCCCACCATTTGTAGATAATCTAGCGGTGCCAGCGTCGACACCGGCGCATGTCGCAACGAGTTGGTCATCAGCATCTGGGCAAAGCCCCCCGTAAGGCCTCCCGCCGCCAATATCGCCATGACGGCCAGGGTGTGGGGATGGCCGTTGAACAGCGCCACAGTGCCGCCTGCGACCGCGCAGGCGATAAAGAACCAGAAGACAATCGAAGTCGCACTCTCGGTTTTTCCCAACTGTCGTAACGTCACGGTGACCGAGGCGGCCACAAAGGCCCCGCACAGCGCAAACAGCAACCCGACAAGCGGCGGAGCTCCTGCTGCCCCCGGACGCACCACCACCATCACGCCTATGAAGCCGATCAGAATGGCGACCCAGCGATGCAGGCCCACTTTTTCCTTCAGGAACAGGATAGAAAGCAAAGTGGCAAAGATCGGGGCGGTGAAGCCGATGGTCGTCGCATCGGCCAAGGCCAGATGTTTAATGCCCTCGAAGATCAGGAAAATACCCGAGACCCCGAGCGCGCAACGCCACAGGTGAACGAGCGGGCGCTTGGTTTTGATCGCATCAAGGCCGGTCTTCTGGCCGACGATCCATAAGAGAACCACCGGAAGACCGAACAGGGCGCGGTAGAAAACCATCTCGCTGGCGGCCACAGGCTCCAGAGTCGCGCCCCATTTCATCAGGCCGAAGCTCAGCGAAAAGCACAGCGCCGAGGCGGCGCGGAGCATGATGCCGTAGCTGGAACCCGATTTGACCATATCTCCCGAAGCCCTCAGGCCTGACGGAAGCCGAGCACGTCCTGCATGTCGTAAAGACCGGGCTGGCGATTGCGAACCCATGCGGCAGCGGCCACCGCGCCCTTGGCGAACAGGCTGCGGTCGATGGCAGAGTGCGACAGGCTGAGGACCTCGTCCTCGGAGGCGAACATCACGGTGTGCTCGCCGGTAATGCCGCCGCCACGGATGGTGGAGAAGCCGATCTTGCCGCTCTCGCGTGGACCCTGGACGCCGTCATAAGGGGCTGTGCGCAGTTCGGAAAGTTCACCGCGACGCCCATCGGCTGCCGCCTCGCCCAGCATCAGGGCAGTGCCTGAAGGACTGTCGACCTTGCGACGGTGATGGGCCTCGGTGATTTCGATATCCCAGTCAGCACCATCAAGGCGCTGGGCGGCATTGCGGACCAGACCGATCAACATGTTCACGCCCAGCGAGAAGTTGCCGCTTTTGACGATGGCGACCTTTTCGGCTGCCGCTTCGATCAGCGCTTCTTGCTCTTCATTCAGTCCGGTCGAGCCGATAACCAACGCCGGTCCGCCTGCTTCGGCACAGGCTTGCGCCAAGGCGACCGAAGCCTCGGGCGTCGAAAAGTCGATGATGACGTCGCACAGCTTCAGATCAACCGTGTCACCACGGTCGAAGCGTGCAGCCACAACCACATCCGAACGTGCATCCAGTACATTGGAGACCGCACGGCCCATGCGGCCCCTATAACCGGATATACCGGCGTGGAAAATTTCACTCACGCAGCGTCTTCTTTCGAACCGTCGGTTTCAGCACCCATGATATCTGCCCAGAAACGCTTGGCCTTGCCAGCGAAACTGGTGTTTCGGGGTGTCTGTTTTTCGCCGAGAGAAGCGGCCAGTTCCTGCATAAGTTCCTTCTGGCGCGCCGTAAGATCTGTGGGTGTTTCCACGAACAGTTCGACCACGAGGTCGCCACGCGTACGCCCGTGCAGGTGGGGCATACCCTTGCCCTTGATCCGAACGGTCTTGCCCGTCTGTGAGCCTGCCGGAACATCGACCGGCTGACGGCAGGCACCGTCACAGGCGGTCGAAACAAGACAAGGTGCGTCGACCGAGCCGCCCAGCGCGGCAACCGTCATCGGCACCGGAACGGTGACCAGAAGATCGAGGTTGTCACGTTCGAACAGTTCGTGCGGCAAGACGGACAGGAAGACATAAAGGTCGCCACGCGGACCGCCGCGCTGTCCGGCCTCGCCCTCGCCCGTCAGGCGGATGCGCGATCCGTCATCGACACCGGCAGGGATCTTCAGCGACAGACGGCGGGTCTTGCGGACCTGACCGTGACCACGGCATTCCGGGCACGGGTCGGTGATCATCTCGCCCGAGCCGCCGCAACGCGGGCAGGTGCGTTCGACCTGGAAGAAGCCATTGGCCTGACGGACACGGCCAGCACCGCCGCAGGTCGAGCAAATGGTCGGCTTGCTGCCAGCCTTGGCACCGGAACCTTCGCACGGCTCGCAAGTCATAGTGGTGGGGACGGAAATCTCGACCTCGGCACCCTGATAGGCCTGCTCGAGGGTGATCTCCATGTCGTAGCGCAGGTCCGAGCCACGGCGCGGGCCGTTGCTGGAGCGACCACGACCACCGCCGCCAAAGGCATCGCCGAACGCGTCGCCGAAGACCTGGCTGAAGATGTCGTTGATGTCGTGGAAGCCTTGGCCGCTGCCTTGACCGAACGGGTTGCCGCCACCGGCACCGCCATTCACGCCTGCGTGGCCGTAGCGGTCATAGGCGGCACGCTTGTCGTCGTCAGACAGCACCGAATAGGCTTCGGAAATCTCTTTGAATTTGGCAACAGACTCTTCGGAGCCACCGTTGCGGTCGGGGTGGTGCTGCATCGCCAGCTTGCGATACGCACTCTTGAGGCCTGCGGCGTCGATCGTCCGCTCCACCCCGAGGATTTCGTAATAGTCACGTTGCGCCATCAGGCGTTCGTCCTCTTACCTTCTCGCCGCCCCTGCGGACCGTTGATCCAGCCCGTCAGCGTACGGATTGATCCAGCAGACATTGGGTGCCGGATCGAATGATGCAAGTTGTGAAACTGACCCGAGCTACCCGGCAGGGCCTCAAGGGATCTCACAGATAATGTCCTCATGTAGCCCGAAGGGCGGTAGGACAACTTACTAACTGCCCTCATGTAGCCCGACGGGCGATAGGGCAACTTTTCCAAGAAAGACCCCGCCTACCGTTTGGCAAGCGGGGCCATCTCTTCACCTAGCCCCGAAGGATCAGGACTTCTTGTCGGCGTCGTCCGAGACTTCCTCGAACTCGGCATCGACCACGCCATCGTCAGCCGGCTGTTCGGCTGCACCCTCGCCACCCTGCTGGGCAGAGTACATGGCTTCACCCAGCTTCATCGAAGCTTGGGCCAGAGCGTTAGTCTTCTCGCGGATCGGCTCCGGATCGGTGCCTTCCTTGGCCGACTTCAGCTCGTCGATAGCGGTCTGGATGGCGGTCTTTTCAGCTTCGCCAACCTTGTCGCCGTGTTCCGACATAGCCTTCTCGGTCGAGTGGATCAGAGCATCGGCCGAGTTAACAGCTTCAACCAGTTCCTTACGGGCCTTGTCCGCTGCAGCGTTGGCTTCAGCTTCCTTGACCATTTGCTCGATGTCCGAGTCCGACAGGCCGCCATTGGCCTGAATGCGGATCGAGTGCTCTTTGTTCGTCGCCTTGTCCTTGGCCGTGACGTGCACGATGCCGTTGGCGTCGATGTCGAAGGCAACCTCGATCTGCGGCATGCCGCGCGGTGCCGGTGGAATGCCCATCAGGTCGAACTGGCCGAGCATCTTGTTGTCTGCGGCCATCGGGCGTTCGCCTTGGAACACGCGGATGGTCACAGCCGACTGGTTGTCTTCGGCGGTCGAGAAGACCTGAGCCTTCTTGGTCGGGATGGTGGTGTTGCGCTCGATCAGCGGGGTGAACACGCCACCCAGGGTCTCGATGCCCAGGGTCAACGGGGTTACGTCCAGCAGCAGCACGTCCTTGACGTCGCCTTGCAGAACGCCAGCCTGAACAGCAGCGCCCAGAGCCACGACTTCGTCAGGGTTCACACCCTTGTGCGGCTCTTTGCCGAAGTATTTCTTCACGGCTTCCTGAACCGCAGGCATGCGGGTCATACCACCGACCAGAACCACTTCGTCGATGTCCGAAGCCTTCAGGCCGGCGTCGGCCAGAGCCTTCTTGCACGGCTCGATCGTACGGGTGATCAGGTCTTCGACCAGAGCTTCCAGCTTGGCGCGCGACAGCTTGATGTTCAGGTGCAGCGGGCCCGAAGCGTTCATGGTGATGAACGGCAGGTTGACCTCGTACTGGGTGGTCGAGGACAGTTCCTTCTTGGCCTTTTCGGCCTCTTCCTTCAGGCGCTGCAGAGCCAGCTTGTCCTGACGCAGGTCGACGCCCTGCTCCTTCTTGAACTCGTCGGCGAGGTAGTCGACCAGACGCAGGTCGAAGTCTTCACCACCGAGGAAGGTGTCGCCGTTGGTCGACTTCACTTCGAAGACGCCATCGCCGATCTCGAGGATCGAGACGTCGAAGGTACCACCGCCGAGGTCGTAAACGGCGATCTTCTGACCGTCGTTCTTGTCCAGACCATAGGCCAGAGCGGCTGCGGTCGGCTCGTTGATGATACGCAGGACTTCAAGGCCGGCGATCTTGCCGGCGTCCTTGGTGGCCTGACGCTGGGCGTCGTTGAAGTAGGCCGGAACCGTGATGACGGCCTGGGTGACGGTTTCACCCAGGTAAGCCTCTGCGGCTTCCTTCATCTTGGTCAGGGTGTAGGCCGAAACCTGTTGCGGCGAGTAGTCCTTGCCGTGGGCCTTGACCCAGGCGTCGCCGTTCGGGCCCTTGGTGATTTCAAAGGGCACCATGCCCTTGTCCTTGGCCACCACCGGATCGTCGAAATTGCGGCCGATCAGGCGCTTGATCGCGAAGAAGGTGTTGGCCGGGTTGGTCACAGCCTGACGCTTGGCAGGCTGACCCACCAGAACTTCACCGCCGTCCTGGATCGCGACCACCGACGGGGTGGTGCGAGCGCCTTCGGCGTTTTCGATGACCTTGGGGTTGCTGCCGTCCATGACGGCGACGCACGAGTTGGTGGTGCCGAGGTCGATGCCGATAATCTTGGCCATGGCCTTGTCTATTTCACTCCTTGCGGCGGGCGATGCGGCGGCCTTCAAAAGCGCCGCGCTTGACCGCCCCCAGTTGGGCTTGAGACGCCTCACCGGCAAGGCCGGATCAGCAGGTTAAATCAGATTGGCCGATCCGTCGTGAAACCACGACCGGTTCGTGACCGTTCGCAGTCGGATATGGGAAAGTCCCTAGCGGCTGCAAGGGCTTCCGACGCAATGAATCTGTTTTCTGTCGACGTTGCGCCAATTCCGCCCTTGAGGGATCGACCTTGCCGCCATTCGCGCGCAGTTTTGATGACAATGAGTGAAGATACCGTCTCCAATCTGATCGTTCCGCCGACCCTGAACACGGGTCTGGAGGGCTTTGTCGTCTGGCCGGGATTACTCGATGGGGACCAGCAGATCGCCTTGCTGGATGATATTCGCGCTGTGGTCAGGGCCGCGTCGTTTTATCGGCCGGTGACACCGGGCGGAAAGGCGTTTTCGGTACGCATGACCAACTGCGGGCCATTGGGATGGGTATCGGACCGCAAGGGCTATCGATACCAGCCGCTCCATCCGGAAACCAATGAGCCATGGCCGCCAATACCACCTGTTCTGCTGTCGATCTGGAATGAGCTGAGCGGATACTCTGCGCCGCCCGATGCCTGTCTGGTGAACTTCTATGAGGACACCGCCAAGATGGGACTTCATCAGGATAAGGATGAAGCGGACTTTACTGCTCCGGTTCTTTCAGTCTCATTGGGCGACACCGCTGTTTTCCGATATGGTGCCGCCGAGGGTGGTCCGACGCGTTCAGTCAGACTGGCATCGGGGGATGTCTGCATCCTGTCTGGACCGGCGCGATTGGCGCGCCACGGGATCGACCGGGTTATTTCAGGGACGTCGCGCCTGCTGCCATCCGGAGGGCGGATCAATCTGACTTTGCGGCGTGCAGTCGCCCCTAGTGACGGCACAAGCACTTAATGTTTCACATGAAACGATAACGGACGGGAGCTAGAGACCATGGCCAACATCACCACTCCGGAAGGTTTGTCTGAAGACCAAACGGCCCCCACACGCCGTGGTCTGGGCAAGATCGCAGCGGCCGGCGCGGCCTTTGCTGCCTATGCCCCCGCAGCGATGTCGCAAGAGGCGACGCCGATCCAGACCTCGAGCGATGGACTGGATGCGGGAGACATCACCTATCCGGCACCTGACGGTTTCCAGCTGCCGGCCTATGTGGCGCGCCCCTCAGGTGCAGGCCCCTTCCCTGTGATTATCGTCGCTTCCGAGATTTTCGGCGTCCATGAATACATCCGCGATGTCTGCCGCCGACTGGCCCGTGAGGGCTATGTTGCGATTGCGCCCGCCTTCTTCGTGCGCGAGGCCGATCCGGCACCGCTCAGCGACTTCCAACAGATCATCGCCATCGTGAACAAGGCTACCTATGAACAGGTGATGGGCGATATCGCCGGCGGGCTGGCGTGGGCCAAGGCACAGCCGTTCGCAGACACGGGCCGCGTGGGCATCACCGGTTTCTGCTGGGGCGGCAAGGTCGTGTGGCAGGCCGCCGCGCGCTTTGGCCAGGAAATAAAAGCAGGCGTTGCTTGGTATGGGCGCTTGGCCCCTGCCGCCAACGCCACCCCGGAACAAATCGAAGCCGGAAAGCCATGGCCCATTGATCTGGTTGGCGAGCTGGGCGGCCCGGTCATCGGTCTCTATGGCGATCAGGACACCGGCATCCCCAACGACAGCGTTGCCGCCATGAATGAAGCCCTCGGGGCCGCAGGTCGCACCGACAGCCATGTCACCCTGTTTGAAGGGGCGCAGCACGGTTTCCATGCCGACTATCGCCCCATGTACAACCCGTCTGCAGCCCGAGAAGGCGAGCGCCGGATGATCGAGCATTTCGCCCGCTTCGTGAAAGGCTGAGATACAAAAAACCCGCTGTCCAATGGGCAGCGGGTTTTTCATTTTTAGTGTCTGGCTAGCCTATCAGGCCTTCTCGTCCAGATTGCCGCCGGTAGTGTTGGCTTCGCTATAGGCACCACCCGCCGCTGGGCCCGAGCCCTTGGCGGCCACGACGACCATGGCCGCACGCACGGTGCGGTCAAACAGCGAATAGCCCGGCTGAAGCGTCTGGATGACCTGACCGCCCTGAACCGTATCAGACGGCTGTTCCATCATTGCCTGATGGAAGTGCGGGTCAAAGGCTTCACCGGCTTCTGGAGCGACCTTCTTCAGACCATTGGCCTCGAAGGCCGACAGAAGCGACTTTTGCACCAGTTCCAGACCCGTCACGAGGCTGGCAGTCGCGCCTTCCGACTCTTTCGGCGCGGCTTGCAGCGCACGCTCCAAGCTGTCGGCGACGCCCAGCAGATCCTTGGAGAAACGCTGGATGGCATAGGCGCGTGCGTCGTTAGCTTGGGTCTCAGCGCGGCGCTTGGTGTTCTCGGCCTCGGCGGCAGCACGCAGCGCACGGTCACGCCACTGGTCGCGCTCGGCGATCAGGGCATCGAGCGCGTCCATCTGTGCGTCTTCGTCATTTTTCGGGATGGCCATGTCCTCGTTGAGGTCTTGCTCGAGTTGATCCCGGGTCTCTTCGTTATGATCCGTCACGTTCCTGTCCGTCCAGAATCCGGCCCAGCACCCGGGCGGTATAGTCCACCAACGGGATGACACGGGCATAGTTCAATCGCGCGGGTCCTATCACGCCAATGGCACCAAGGACACGCTGTCTGCCTGACATATAGGGTGCCGCGATGACTGCGGAACCCGAAAGTGAAAATAGTCTTGTTTCTGCACCGATATAGATGCGCACGCCCTGTGCGACACCCACGTCGTCCAGCAGATTGATCAACTGTTCTTTCTGTTCGAGATCGTCGAACAAGATCCGCACGCGTTCGATGTCCTCGACCGCCTTTGCGTCTTGCAGAAGATTGGCGCGACCCCGCACGATCAGGCTGCGGTCGCGTTCGCCCTGCCCTGTCCAAGCGGCGAGCCCCTGCTCGACCAGACGGGCCCCTGCCTCGTCCAGTTCGCGCCTTGCCGTCTCCACCTCGGCACACATTTCCTGACGGGCATCGGCTAGAGGGCGGCCTCGCAGACGTTGGGAAAGGAAGTTGGAAGCCTCCTGCAGCGTCGACGGCGTCACGCCCGCGCTGAGGTTCATGATCCGGTTCTCGACCGTGCCGTCGTCCGCAACCAGAACCGCCAAAGCCTGATCAACGCCCAGTTTGACGAACTCGACATGGCGCACGCCTGCGTCGCTGACAGGGCTGGCAACGATGCCCGCCCCACCTGCAAGACCCGACAGAAGCGAGGACGCGGCCTCCAGCGCTTCCTCCACATTGGCCGAATGTCCACCCGAGCCCATGCTGCCCAGACGGGCATCGATTTCGCGGCGCTCCTCCTGACCGAGATCCCCGACTTCCAGCAAGCCGTCGACGAACAGCCGCAAGCCAGCGTGGGTGGGAGCGCGACCCGCCGATGTGTGCGGCGACAGCAACAGCCCCGCTGCCGTCAGTTGCTGCATGGTGTTGCGGATCGAGGCCGACGAGAGCGACACGCCGCCCTTCTGGATGGTCGCCGAGCCGACCGGCTCACCCGTTTCGAGATAGCTTTCAACGACGCGACGGAAAATATCGCGAGCACGGCCGTCCAGCGTGGACAGGCCCGGCGAAGGATGGAGCAGGCTCATTGTCCGGTTGATCCTAGAAACTCTCGAGCGCGCATGGACGCGCGCCGTCTTATTCAGGATAAGCAGTCAACTGCGCCGCGCAAGCTGCGGCTATCCTACTTTTGCGAGGTATCTCCATGCGTCCTTCCGAACGCACCCCCGACCAACTGCGCACCGTCACGCTGGAGACAGGCGTAACCCGCTATGCCGAGGGCTCGTGCATGGTTAGCTTTGGCCACACCAAGGTGCTGGTCACCGCCTCGGTCGAGGAGAAGGTGCCGGGCTGGATGCGCAACACGGGCAAGGGCTGGGTGACCGCTGAGTACGGCATGCTGCCACGCGCCACCCACACCCGTGGCCGCCGTGAAGCGGCTGCTGGCAAGCAGTCGGGCCGCACACAGGAAATCCAGCGTCTGATAGGCCGCTCGCTGCGCGCTGTTGTCGATCTGGAAGCTTTGGGCGAGCGTCAGGTCGTGGTGGACTGTGACGTGATCCAGGCCGATGGCGGCACCCGTACCGCGTCCATCACGGGCGCTTGGGTCGCTATGGCCATCGCCTTCAAGAAGATGGTCGAAGCCGGAACGCTGGCCAAGTACCCGATCTTCGATCAGGTCGCCGCCGTTTCGTCCGGTATCTATAATGACGTCGCCGTGCTGGACCTCGACTATGACGAGGATTCCACCGCAGAAGCTGATAGCAACTATGTGCTGACGGGCAACGGCAACATCGTTGAAATTCAGGCCACCGGCGAAAAGCGCGGCTTCTCGCGCGCCGAATTCGACCAACTGTTCGCGCTGGCCGAGAAGGGCTGCGTAGAGCTGTTCGAACTGCAAAAGGCTGCAGTCGAAGCGGCTTAAGCCCGGAACCGTCATCACAGGCAGGGGCTTATCTTTCTGAACAAGGAAGGAAGCCCCATGCCCCGCCAAGCCATCGCCCTTGTGTCGACGAGCCTGTTCGCACTGATACTCGGTGCCTGTGACGCCCGACCGTCTGACCCCGTCCCGACCCCGGCGGTCCCGCCGACGACGCCTGCGGCCGCCGCCGTCGAGACCACTGCCGTCATTCAGTCCGGTAGCCTCTCACCGGAAGGCCAACCCCTCGAAAAACCGATCACCTGTCGCGAGGAGCGCGGAGACGAAGCCGCGCAGGCGCTGGTGCGTCGCTGCATCGCCGTAAGCCCCGCGACACGACCGCCCTGCAACGTCGCCAATCCCTGTCAGATGATCGAAAACGAGATTAAACGCGGCTGCGACTTCTTCGGCCCCGACGAAAAGCTCGCCGAGTGCGCCGCCTAACTCCAAAAACTCTCAGAGTATAAAAGCGCTCAAGAAGTGAGCGACCGCGTCGCGAACGTAGCGCCCGACAGAAGGCAAAGCCTTCTGTCGCTCGATCAAAAAACCCCGCCGGACGAAGTCCGACGGGGTTCTTTTTGATCAAAAGATCAACTCTTAGTCGCGGCGCGGACGACGACCGCCACGGTCGCCACCTTCACGCTTCGGACGGCCACCGGTGTCGTCAGACAGCGGGGCTTCGCCGCGCTCGGCGCGCTCGGCGTTGATCTTGTCCGTCAGGTCTTCACCCGTGGCTTGATCAACAACCTTCATCGACAGCTTGGTCTTGCCGCGGTCGTCGAAGCCGAGGAATTTAACCTTAACTTCCTGACCTTCCGAAACGACGTCAGCCGGGTTGGCAACGCGTTCCAGAGCCAGTTGCGACACGTGGACCAGACCGTCCTTGGCACCGAAGAAGTTCACGAATGCGCCGAAATCGACGACCTTCACGACCTTACCGGTGTAGATGGTGCCGACTTCCGGCTCTGCTGCGATCGAGTTGATCCAGTCGCGAGCGGCTTCGATCTTCTCTTGTTCGTTGGCAGCGATCTTGATCGTGCCATCGTCAGCGATGTCGATCTTGGCACCGGTCTTTTCCACGATCTCGCGGATGACCTTGCCGCCCGAACCGATGACTTCGCGGATCTTGTCGACAGCGATCTTGATCGACTCGATCTTCGGAGCGAACTCGCCCAGTTCAGCGCGCGGCGCTTCCATGGCCTTGGCCATTTCGCCGAGGATGTGCAGACGACCAGCCGAAGCTTGGGCGATAGCCTGCTTCATGATCTCTTCGGTGATGCCCGGGACCTTGATGTCCATCTGCAGCGAGGTGATGCCTTCCGAGGTACCAGCGACCTTGAAGTCCATGTCGCCCAGGTGATCTTCGTCACCCAGGATGTCCGACAGGATGGCGAACTCGCCCGACGGCTCCAGGATCAGACCCATGGCGATACCCGACACCGGACGGATCAGCGGAACGCCCGCATCCATCAGGGCCAGCGACGAACCGCAGACGGTTGCCATCGAGGACGAGCCGTTCGACTCGGTGATCTCCGACACCAGACGGATAGTGTACGGGAAGTCTTCCTTCGAAGGCAGCATCGGGCGGATTGCGCGCCATGCCAGCTTGCCGTGACCGATTTCGCGGCGACCCGGCGAGCCCATGCGACCAGCTTCACCGACCGAGTATGGCGGGAAGTTGTAGTGCAGCAGGAAGTTTTCTTTGTAGGTGCCGGTCAGGCTGTCGATGTACTGCTCGTCTTCGCCGGTGCCCAGCGTAGCGACGACCAGAGCTTGCGTTTCACCACGGGTGAACAGGGCCGAACCGTGGGTGCGCGGCAGGACGCCGACTTCCGAAACGATAGCGCGGACCTTGTCGAGCGCACGACCGTCAACGCGGTGAGCGTTTTCGATGATGTCGCGACGCAGCACGTCAGCTTCACATTCCTTGAAAGCCGCCGAGAACTTGGACGAGTCAACGCCGTCCGGGTTCTCTTCGGTCTTCACGAGAGCTTCGGCAGCCTTCTTCTTGGCAGCGTCAACGCCCGAGCGACGTTCGTACTTGCCCGGATGCGCGTAGGCAGCCTTGATCTCTTCGCCAACCAGCGACTTAATCGAAGCGACAACGTCCGAATGGTCTTCGGCCTGGAAGTCGAACGGCTCTTTAGCGGCGTGCTCAGCCAGTTCGATGATGGCGTCGATGACCGGCTGCATGCCCTTATGGGCAAACATCAGGGCCTCGAGCATCTTGTCTTCCGACAGTTCCTTAGCTTCGGATTCAACCATCATCAGAGCGTCGGCAGTGCCGGCGACGACGAGGTCGAGGTCCGAGGTCGGGATTTGGTCGATGGTCGGGTTCAGAACCAGCTCACCGTCGATCATGCCGACGCGAGCAGCACCGATCGGGCCCATGAACGGAACGCCCGAGATGGTCAGAGCAGCCGAGGCTGCAACCATGCCGACAACGTCCGGATCATTTTCCAGGTCGTGCTGCAGGACGGTGACGACGACTTGCGTCTCGTTCTTGAAGCCCTTGACGAACAGCGGACGGATCGGACGGTCGATCAGGCGCGAAACCAGGGTTTCTTTTTCGGTCGGACGGCCTTCACGCTTGAAGTAGCCACCCGGGATCTTGCCGGCTGCGAAAGTCTTTTCTTGGTAGTTCACGGTCAGCGGGAAGAAGTCCATTCCCGGCTTCGGTGCGCGACCGTAGACGACGGTGGCCAGAACTACGGTCTCGCCGTAGGTCGCCAGCACAGCGCCGTCGGCTTGACGGGCGATGCGGCCGGTTTCCAGCGTCAGCGGGCGACCCGCCCACTCGATCGTCTTGCGTTTGATGTCGAACATATTTCTTCTTTCGTCTCCCGCGGGCGTATTCCCGTCGGGGGTGTGCGGAGCCTCGGGCCGTTCAGTCCCTTGGTCCCCGTATATCCGGTGATGCCTTCATCTCCGGATGGTGAAGAGGACCATTTCTCGCGGCCCTCGCGTCGGTTGCGCTGTCTCGTCCCACAGCGCCGGGAAACTCATATACTAGGAGCGGAACGAGGCGCGGACGTGACCGCCCGCGCCTCGTGGAAATTCATCCGATCCGCAACCGGGGCGCCTTAGCGACGCAGGCCCAGCTTGGTGATCAGCGCCACGTAACGGGCGTTGTCCACCTTGTTCAGGTGGTCGAGCAGACGACGACGCTGCGAGACCATCTTCAGAAGGCCGCGACGCGAGTGGTTGTCTTTTTTGTGGGTCTTGAAGTGCTCGGTCAGGTTCGCGATGCGGACCGACAGGATTGCAACTTGCACTTCAGCCGAACCGGTGTCGCCTTGCGAGCGAGCGTTTTCAGCAATGACTTCAGCTTTACGGGTAGCCGTGATCGACATCAGAGTCTCCGTTATTGGAGGTTAAATACGCGGTCTGGCGCAAGCCGACCGGCCTTGAGATTGCAGAGGCAAACCAGCGTCCCGTCCGAATAGACCGAGATCAGCCCCTCTTCCGACGACAGCCGGCTTTGGAGTTGTTCGATCTGCTGCGGCAGCAGAACAATGGGTCGTCCCTGTCTCAGAGAGAGGGCTTCCTGTTCCGTCACGGCCAGATCCGGGATGTCGTCCAGAGCGGTCGCAACAGGCAAAAGGCCTTCAGAGGCGCGGCCCTTATGCGCCAAATCCTCGAGAAAATCCAGTGTGACGGCGTTCTGCACGGAAAACGGCCCCACCATCTCGCGTCGCAGAACCGAAACATGCCCCTCTGCCCCGAGGACGGCGGCAAGATCTCGCGCGAGAGAACGCACATAGACGCCCTTGCCCGTGCGCATGGTGACTTCGATGTGGTCCGCATCCGGTACGTCGGTGACGGCGACTTCGTGGATCGTAACGCGACGCGATTTCAGTTCAACTTCAACGCCTTCGCGCGCGAGGTCATAGGCGCGCTCGCCGTTGACGCGGATCGCCGAGAAGGCCGGAGGGACCTGATCGATCTCTCCAACGAACTGCGGAAGCGCGGCCTTCACCTGCTCGACCGTCGGGCGCACATCGGACGTACCGATGACGGTGCCTTCACGGTCGATACTGTCGGTGGAGGTGCCCCACTCGATGACGAAGCGATAAATTTTCTGCGCGTCCATCATGAACGGCACAGTCTTGGTCGCCTCGCCCAGCGCAATCGGCAGGATTCCAGATGCCAGCGGGTCCAGCGTCCCCGCATGTCCCGCCTTCTGCGCATTGAACAGACGGCGGACCTTGGTTACCGCATCGGTCGAGCCCATCTCGTAGGGCTTATCCAGACAGACCCAGCCGTTGACGATATCGCCCTTCTTGCGGCGGGCCATCAGTCTTCCTGTTCGTCGTCTTTGCGTTGCAGGTCCGCCTGAATGCGCGGATCGGCAAACAGCTTGTCCATCATGTTCGCGGCGTTGAAGCTCTTGTCGTGCAAGAAGCGCAGTTCCGGCGTGTATTTCATGTCGATGCGGCGGCCCAGCAGGCCGCGCACGAATTTCGAATGCTCGTTCAGTGCCTTTTCGACGTCCTCTTCGAGGCCGTTGGTGTCAGCGGTCGTAACGCCTGCGCCCAGCGGCTCGACGAAGACCGTGGCGTGGCGCAGATCAGGGCTCATGCGCACTTCGGTCACGGTCAGGGAAACGCCGGTCAGCACTTCGTCGTGGATTTCGTTTTCACGCAGCACATCAACCAGGGCGTGGCGGATCAGCTCGCCTGCGCGCAGCTGGCGCTGGCTCGGACCTTGGGGACCACTGGCGTTGCGGGTGTGTTGTTTGCGGGCCATGTGACCTGCCTCCTTCATCTTCGCGCCGCCGGGGATCGGACGCCGGCTGACTAACGCGAAGGGCGCGGTCTAGTCATTGTGGACGATCAAGTCCAGTTCGACCCTCGTTATAGGCCTCTACAGCGCGTGTCAGTTCAGCAGATACGAGTGAGCGACCAACAGGCACGCTGACACCGCCGGCATGTAGCACAGAGGCCATCCAGTGGTTGCACAGGTGCACAACGGAGAACCGCTCGGAGGAGTCCCAGAAGGTCGCGTAGGACACGGCGCTGCCCACCACCTTGGCAGGCAGGGGTTCGCGTTTGGCATCCAGCGTCAGGGTCTCGAGGATGCGCTGCCGAAGGGCGATGGCACCCGTTTCGTCCACTCTGAAGGAGACAGCGTCATAGGGGAAGTCTTTGCCCGCCTCGGTCTGCACCGGAATAAACCGCACCACAGAGGTCGATCCGCCGGGCGTGAACAGTGCCCTCAAACCGTCGGGGAGCCGCCCGATGATCTCGCCCTCTTCCTGATAGAAGCGGCTATCACCCCAGCCGATGAGGAACCAGTCGCCCTGCCCGCTCGACGCCGTGGCCTCGGCCAAGGCATCGTCATGGGCCATCAGCAAGGCGCGCGGCACAGCCAGATCGGTGTGAAAGCCGTTGTCCAAAAGATAGAGACTGACAACCGGCTGCTGCGTTCGCGGAGCAGCTTTCCAGTCCGCGCTCCACCAACCGGCCAGCCCTGCCACTAGCATCAGCAGAGCGAGGCCAAGCCAGCGCATGGCTTAACGGTCCGAAGGCATATCGCTCAGCGAGTTGGGCAACCCCGCCCATTCGCCGCGATAGCGGTATTTCAGGGCGACGCAGTGGCGTTTCTTGCCATCGGGCCAATGTCCGACAGCGTGGATGGTCAAGGGACGGCCCGAGCGGACGCGGCCCACCACCAGCCATGCCTCTTCCGATCCGGGGCACAGGGCGCGGCCAAGGGCGCGGCCATCCCCTTCGGGCACGATGGCATAGACGCTTCCCCCTCGATCTTCGGAGGGCACCACGTCTTGAACACCACTGACAGACTGGGGACGGAAGTTCGCCGAGCCGCGGCTGGTAGTTGAATACAGGCCACGCACCCGTGTCGCACCGAATAGGCCGCGCTCGATCTCCAGCGTGATGCCGCGCGTCAGCGACTGGGTCGTCCGGTCATCGGCGTCGAACGCCAGATAGCGGACATCCGCCGCGGCGTTTCCAGCCACGGCCGACAAGGCTGTCATCGCCAGCACCGCCCAAACGCTTTTGTTCATCACATATTCCGTCGATATCGCCCCACCAGAACGTATCGTCTCGGCAGATAGGCGCAACCCAAAGAAAAAGGCGCGGTACCTTTCGATACCGCGCCCTTTATTCCGATCACCTCGGAAGAGACGAACCCTAGTCGAGGGTGCGCTTGATCTCTTCGACGGTGAAGCACTCGATGAAGTCGCCTTCCTTGATGTCCTGGAAGCCGGCGAACTGCATGCCGCATTCCTGACCCGACGGGACTTCGTTGACTTCGTCCTTGAAGCGCTTGAGCGTGTTGAGCACGCCCAATTCCAGCACCACCACGTCGTCGCGGATGATACGGACGCGAGCGCCCTTGCGGACCACACCTTCGGTGACACGGCAGCCGGCGATACGGCCGACCTTGGTGATGTCGAAGGCTTGCAGCACCTTGGCGTTACCCAGGAAGGTTTCGCGTTGGATCGGTGCCAGCATGCCCGACAGCACGCCCTTAATGTCATCCAGCAGGTCGTAGATGATCGAGTAGTAACGGATCTCGACGCCTTCGCGCTCGGCCAGATCGCGTGCTTGCTTCGAAGCACGGACGTTGAAGCCGAGGATCGGAGCACCGGCCGACTTGGCCAGGTTCACGTCGCTCTCGGTGATACCACCAGCAGCTTGCAGAACCACACGGGCGCGCACTTCGTCGGTGCCCATCTTCTCCAGCGATGCCGCTATGGCCTCGCCCGAGCCTTGGACGTCCGACTTGATGAGGACCGGCAGTTCGCTGATCTTCTTGGTGCCCAGCTTGGCCATCATGTCAGCCAGCGACAGAGCACCACCAGCAGCCTGCGACTTATCGCGCTTGCTACGTTGACGATATTCTACCAGCTCGCGGGCACGGGCTTCGCTTTCCACCACGGCGAAGGCATCGCCCGGGGTCGGTGCTTCGGACAGGCCGAGGATTTCGACCGGAACCGACGGACCAGCTTCGCTCAGTTGCTCGTTGCGCTCGTTCAGCAAGGCGCGAACCTTACCCCACGATGCACCAGCCACCACGATGTCAGCACGCTTGAGCGTACCGCGCTTGACCAGAACCGTAGCCACCGGGCCACGACCCTTGTCCAGCTTGCCTTCGATGACCACACCTTCAGCCGAGCGTTCCGGGTTGGCGCGCAGTTCCAGAACTTCGGTTTGAAGCAGGATGGCGTCGGTCAGGCCCTTCAGGTTGGTGCGTTCCTTGGCCGACAGCTCCACAATCATGGTGTCACCGCCGTAGGCTTCGGCAACGATCTCGTGTTGCAGCAGCTCGTTGATGACCTTCTGCGGATCAGCGCCCGGCTTGTCGATCTTGTTGACGGCCACGATGATCGGCGAACCAGCAGCCTTGGCGTGCTGGATGGCTTCGATCGTCTGCGGCATCACGCCATCGTCGGCAGCCACAACCAGAACCACGATGTCGGTCACGTTCGCACCGCGAGCACGCATAGCCGAGAAGGCGGCGTGACCCGGGGTGTCCAGGAAGGTGATGCGCTGACCATCTTCCAGGCGAACCTGATAGGCACCGATGTGCTGGGTGATGCCACCAGCTTCGCCAGCGGCGACGTCCGTGGTGCGCAGGGCATCCAGCAGCGAGGTCTTGCCGTGGTCGACGTGGCCCATGATGGCCACGACCGGAGCACGTGCTTCGGTGGCGTCGCTGTCGTCGGCTTGAGACAGGAAGCCTTCTTCAACGTCCGAGTCCGAGACGCGCTTGACGGTCATGCCGTATTCCGAGGCCACCAGTTCGGCGGTATCGGAATCGATGACGTCGTTGATCTTCATCATCAGGCCCTGACGCATCAGGAATTTGATGATGTCGACACCACGCACGGCCATACGGATAGCCAGTTCGCCAACGGTGATGACGTCAGGAATGACGACTTCGCGCGGACGGTTCGGAGCGTCGGTCGACGAGCCCTTACGTTTTTCTTTTTCACGTTCGCGAGCACGGCGGACCGAGGCCAGCGAGCGCATGCGTTCACCGGCTTCACCGTCACCGGCCACCGAGTGAATGGTCAGGCGGCCTTCGCGACGCTTGGGTTCACCACGCGTACGGCTGACGGCCTTGCTCGGGGCGTTCTCGCCGAAACGCTTCTCGCGGCTGTCGCCATCACGATCAGGACGGCTGAAGCCTGCACCAGCGGTGCGGACCGGACGTGCCACTTCCGGCGTTGCCGGCGGTTGGTTCGGAGCGGGACGGCCACCAGGACCGGTACGCGGACCCTTGCCAGCAGCGTTCGGAGCCGGACGCGGGTTCAGCGCCGAATAACGAACAGTCTGTGCCGGACGTGCCGGACGGTCACCGCCCTCGGTGCGGTTGCCACCTTGCGGACGGCTACCCTGTGGGCGGTTGCCTTGCGGACGATCCGATTGCGGACGGTCGTTGCTTTGCGGACGATCGCCAGCACCCTGGGCTTGCTCGCGAGCCGAGCGGCCGCCCAGCGAAGCGGCCGGAGCGCGGTTGCTCGGAGCCTTGGGCGTACGTTGGCCGAAGTTGACCTGCGGGCGCGGCTTCGGAGCCGGAGCCGGTGCCGGAGCAGCGGCGGCTACGGGCTTGGGAGCCTCGGCAGCCTTCGGTGCTTCAACCTTGGGCGCTTCTACCGGCTTCGGTGCTTCGGCCGGCTTGGCAGCAGCCTTGGCAGCTTCGACCTTGGCGGCCTCAGCAGCGGCAGCAGCGCGTTCGGCAGCAGCCTTTTCGGCAGCAATCTTTTCAGCGGCCTGACGGCGCTCGCGTTCGGCATTGGCTACGGTTGCAGCGGCAATGGCGCGACGACGGGCCTCCATCTCCTCGGCGGACAGACCGCCTGCGTTGGATTGGCCACGCGGCGCGTTACCGCGCGGTGCATTGCCGTCGTTACGTGGGCGCGCAACATCGAAGCCCTGAGGGCGTTGATGGCCGCCGCCAGCGCCTGGACGGCGCTTGGTCTCGACAACAACCGTCTTCGATCGGCCATGGCTGAAGCTTTGCTTCACCGTGCCGGTCGAGACCGAGCCTGCAGCCCGCGGCTTCAAAGTCAGGGGCGCGCGGGCGCCGCCTTGCGAAGGCGCATTGCTAGGGGTCTTGCCGTCGTTGGTTTTGTCGTTTTCGTCGCTCATCCGGTCGCTTTACTTGTGGCGGAGAATTCCGCCTTCGTCTTTTATACCCATACACGAATACGGCCCCGCCTCCTTAACCGGAAGCTGGCCCGTATCCACCAAACCCGTCAGGGTTCTCCTTCAGGACCTCGATCCCGAATGTCTTCCTCGGCGTCGCCTTGCTCGATCCGGCGCCAATCCTGAGGTTGGAGAACCCGAAAACCTGCCAAACGTTCGACTTCTTCTGTCCAACGAGCAGCGCGTCCGCCTTTCAGCAGGACGGCGTGTATCGCATTTTCCAGCCCAAGGGCCAAACTCAATTCATCCGCAGTGAATGCGCCGCACATTTTCGGCGCCGGAGCCACATGTCTGGCCATAGCTATCAGCTTATTGCGGCCATCTGCTGACCCGTCGGAAGCTTCGAGCATCCATGCGGCCTTGCCACTGCGGATCGCAGCGGCACTTTTTTCGAAACCAGAGATAAGTACGCCTTCGCGCCGGGCAAGGCCCAGTTGGTCCAAACAACGCTTAATCAGCAGTTTTTCGACCAAATCCGACAAATCTGATGCCGGTTTCAGCGGGGCCTTGGCGGCCCGCGCGAACATATTCTTCTTAACCGCCATATCGACAGAGGCGCGATCGGCCGCGACCCAAAGGCCGCGACCGGGCAGCTTGCGCGCCAAGTCGGGATAAACCGCGCTGTCCGGACCAGCGACGAAGCGGATCAGACGAGATTCATCGAGAACCTGGCGGGACACCAGATCCTGACGCTCTCTATCGATCAGCACCTCGGGCATAGTCATGAACAGCAGCGGTCCTCATCACGCGTCTTGGGGTTCGTCGGTGTCGCCTTGCAGCTCCACCTCTTCGACTTCGCCTTCTTCGGCGTTGTCGTAGTACTCGCCGTCAAAGGCTTCTTCACCTTCGACTTCTTCTTCGTATTCCGGCTCGGGCTGCGGCAGTTCCGAAGCGTCGATCCAGCCAGCAGCCACGCGGGCCTGCAGGATCAGCAGTTCGGCAGCTTCCTGCGTCAGGTTGAAGCTTTCCAGCACGCCAGCCAGCTTCACGCGCTCGCCGTTACGCATTTCGTGACCACCGCGGATTTCGTCGGTTGCCAGATCAGCCAGATCTTCAACGGTCTTCACGCCTCCTTCGCCGAGGGCAACGGCCATCTGCGGGGTGATGCCCGGGATTTCCAGAACACCGTCTTCGACGCCCAGCGCCTTGCGCTTGTCGTCGAGTTCGGATGCCAGACGCTCGAGGTATTCACGAGCACGGGTTTGCAGTTCTTCGGCGGTGTCTTCGTCGAAGCCTTCGATCTCGGCGACTTCATACGCTTCGACGAACGCCAGATCTTCCACCGTAGCGAAGCCTTCGGTCACCAGCAGCTGGGCGATGGTTTCATCGACGTCCAGAGCTTCCTGGAACAGCGAGGTGCGTTCAGCGAATTCACGCTGGCGACGCTCGGAGTCCTGGGTCTCGGTGATGATGTCGATCTGCCAGCCGGTCAGTTGCGAGGCCAGACGTACGTTCTGACCGCGACGGCCAATGGCCAGCGACAGTTGATCGTCCGGAACCACGACTTCAACGCGGTCGGCGTCTTCGTCCAGAACCACCTTGGACACTTCGGCCGGAGCCAGAGCATTCACGATGAAGGTCGGCTCGTCATCAACCCACGGGATGATGTCGATCTTCTCGCCTTGCAGCTCGGCCACAACAGCCTGAACGCGCGAGCCACGCATACCGACGCAGGCACCGACCGGATCGATCGATGAGTCATTCGACAGCACGGCCATCTTGGCGCGCGAACCGGCGTCGCGGGCAGCGGCGCGGATTTCGATGACGCCGTCATAGACTTCCGGCACTTCCTGGGAGAACAGCTTGGCCATGAAACCCGGATGGGCGCGCGACAGCATGACCTGAGGGCCCTTGGCCTCGGGACGGACGTCGTAGATGTAGGTGCGGATGCGGTCGCCGATGTTGAAAACTTCACGCGGGATCGACTGATCGCGGCGCATGATGCCTTCGCCACGGCCCAGATCGACGATCGTGTTGCCGTATTCGACGCGCTTGACCGTGCCGTTGACGATCTCGCCAACGCGGTCCTTGAATTCTTCGTACTGGTTGGCGCGCTCGGCTTCACGGACCTTACCGGTCACGACCTGGCGGGCCATTTGGGTTTGCACGCGGCCGAACTCGAACGGCGGCAGAACCTCGATGTATTCCTTGCCGACAACGGCTTCCGGATCGCGCTTGGCGGCATCGCGCAGGCGAACCATGGCGCTGTCGTTGAACTCTTCGAGTTCGTCTTCCGGCTCCCAGTCATCAGCCACGATGGTGGTGTGACGGGTCAGCGAAAGCTCGCCGGTCTTGTGGTCGATCTTGGCGCGGATGTCGTGGTGCGCGCCATAGCGCGACTTGGCGCCCTTCTGGATCGCTTCTTCGATCGCGTCGATTACGATCTCGCGGTCGATGTTCTTTTCACGCGCGACAGCATCGGCGATCGAGAGCAGTTCCAGACGGTTTGCGGAAATTCCGGTCACGGCCATCAGGCTTCGTCCTTGGACAGGTCAGGGTTTTGGTTATCAGGCGCACCTTCCGGCAGGCCATCATCTTCAGGCTCGCCACGGGCAGCGCGCAGGGCGGCACCACGCTTGAGCAATTCGTCGGTCAGAACCAGCTTGGCATCGGCCAGCCATTCAAACGGGATCAGGGCCGTTTCTTCTTCGCCGTCCAGATCGATAGCGACGTGATCGCCTTCGACACCGGCAACAATGCCCTTGAAGCGTTTGCGGCCCTCGACCATGCGGTCGGTTTCCAGACGGGCTTCAAAACCTTCAAACAGGTCAAAGTCCATCAGGCGGGTCAGCGGACGGTCGATACCCGGCGAAGAGACTTCCAGCAGATACTCGCCGGCAATCGGGTCCGAGACGTCGAGAACTTCAGAAATCGCGCGGCTCAGACGAGCGCATTCCTCGACCGAGATGTCGTTGTCCGACTTGCGTTCGGCCATGATCTGCAGACGACGACGCAGGGTGCCGCCCATCAGGCGCACACGCACCACCGCCAGCCCTTGGCTGTCGGCGATTGGATCGATCATTTCGAGAAGAGCGCGGTCTTCTGCGGTTTTGGCCCGCACGCGGAACCTCCGGAAAAACAAAAGCGACGGTCCGTCCGGGCCGCCGCTGAAACGACGCCGTTGACGTCGGTCTAACGATGTAGAGGTCCATATAGGGCAAACCCGCAACGTTGTCAGCCCTTAAAGACTTGCAGCGCTCCCTAACAGCATGCTTGTCAGCCTGCATGCGAGGATTTCTGACCAGTTTTGGACTGATGGTCGGGTTCGCGGCCTTGATGGCTGCGGGCGCGCAGATCGACGTCCCCATGCGCCCCGTACCCATGACCCTACAGTCGTTCGCCATCCTGCTGGCCGGACTGTGGTTGGGGCCGATCCGGGGAGCAGGTGCTGTGCTGTTGTATCTCGCATCTGCAGCAGTCGGGCTGCCGGTTCTGGCCGAGGGGTCTTCAGGTTTAGAGCCGTTTAGCGGCGCGACCGCAGGCTATATCTACGCCTTCCCCGTTGCAGCGTTTTTGGCCGGACTTTTCACCCGATTGGCTGAAAAGCGGCCGTCGCTGTCGGGGGCGCTCGCCTCCATCGCGACGCTGTTCGGCTTGCACCTGATCCTGCTGGGAGTGGGCACGGTGTGGCTTTCCACCCGCATAGGTTTCGCCGACGCCATGAGCGGTGGTTTCACGCCCTTCCTGATCGGAGCGGGCGTGAAATCCGCGCTGTGCTGGCTGGTCTGGCGCGCGGTTACGCGGTTCAGACGCGGCGGAACTGAATGAAGATCGGGTCGGTGTCGCCCAGTTTCTTTTCTTCGTAGCGGGTTACGAAGTGGTCCGACGGCGGGACGAACCAGTCTTCGCCTTCGGTCTCGATCCGTTCCAGACCCTCAGTGCGAAGCAGCCGCTCCAGTGTCCATTCCGCATAGTCGAACCAGTCGGTCACGAAACGCACCATGCCGCCCGGTTTCAACAGGCGGGCGATTTCCTGTGCGGTCTCGTCCTGCAGGAAGCGGCGCTTGTTGTGACGGGCCTTGTGCCATGGATCGGGGAACAGGATCATCACGCGATCCAGCGAAGCGTCCGGCAGGGCCGACATCACCGCGCGGGCGTCGTCGGCGTGCAGGCGAACATTCTTCAGCTGACCTTCCTCGACGTGACGCAGGGCCGAGGCCACGCCATTCAGGAAGGGTTCGCAGCCGATCATTAGGGTGTCGGGGTTTTGGCCAGCCTGATGGGCCAGATGCTCTCCGCCGCCGAACCCGATTTCCAGCCAGGCCGCCTTGGCCTCCGGCATCAGGACCTTAGGATCGATCGGGCCCGCCTTGGGATCGGGCACGGCGATCTGCGGCATGAGGGTGTCAAAAAGGGCAGCCTGACGCGCCTTGATAGGACGCGACTTGATGCGCCCGAACGAGCGCAAAGGACCATTGGGAAGAGCCCAGTCAGGGCGTTCTGCGTTGTGGTCGGGATTATCGGGCGTATCGGTCATGTGCGCGCCCTAGCCGATTACAGGCGCGCACGCAAAGCGTAGAAACGGATGAGGCTCAGCCCCACGGCCCGCGCGGGTTGTCCTGTGGTGTAGTGGGCACGCTGGTTTTGGCAGGCGCAGGCGTTGTGGGCACACTGGTCGAGGCAAAGCTTTGCGAGGCCGGGCGCGCGGAGCCGCCCATCTTCACAGCCAACTCCATCAGAGCGCGGACGCGGTTGTGCGTCGCCGGGTGGGTCGAGAACAGATTGTCGGCCCCCTTCCCGTTCAACGGGTTGATGATGAACATGTGGGCGGTCGCCGGATTGCGCTCGGCCTGCGGGTTCATATTGCCGCGTGCATAGGCTTCGATCTTTTGCAGCGCGTTGGCGAGCGCATCCGGATCATTGGCGATTTCGGCGCCCACGCGGTCGGCCTCGTATTCCCGTGCACGGCTGATAGCCATCTGGACCAGGCCCGCGGCCATCGGGGCCAGGATCATCAGGGCAATGGTGCCGATCATGCCGCCGGGGCGTTCGCGATCATCGCCGCCGCCAAAGAACATCGCGAAATTGGCGAGCATGGCGATAGCACCGGCGATTGTCGCGGTGATCGTCATGGTCAGGGTGTCGCGGTTTTTGACGTGCGCCAGTTCGTGGGCCATCACGCCACGGATTTCTGCGCGGGTCAGCATGTCCAGCAAGCCCGTCGTGGCGGCCACAGCGGCATTCTGAGGATTGCGACCGGTCGCAAAGGCGTTGGGCTGGTTGTTCGGGATGATGGTGATCTTGGGCAGAGGCATGCCGGCATCAAGCGCCATCTGCTTGGTATCGGCCACATAGGCGCGCACCACGGCGTTGGGATGGCTCTCGTCCACCACCTCAGCCTTGTACATCTTCAGGACAATCTTGTCGGCGTTCCAGTAGGAGAACAGGTTCATCCCGCAGGCCACAAGGAAGGCAATGGCCATGCCGCCGGTTCCCCCGATCATAAACCCGATCCCCATGAACAGGGCGGTCATCACAGCCAGTAGTGCGAAGGTCTTGAGATGATTCATTGGGCTTTAGTCGTCAAAGTGGGTGGCACGAGCGGCCTTATCCCCTATTTGATCATCTAACCCTCCGCTCTCAAGACGGTGCCCCTGTGACCGAACATCCCACCCCTTCGTGCGGCTGCCACTCTGATGGCTGCTCGACCCACGTTCACGACGACGCGCAAGCCGACGCGCCGCGCTATAACGAAGACGTTCCGCATGCGACGCCCGAGCGTCCGCTAAGCGAAGCGGCCCGTCGTGCCTTGATGGAAGCGGCCGAGCGCCGTGCCATCGATCTGGCGGCGAAGAACAATCCTGCCGAGTTCGGCGGTCGCAACGGTCCAGAACCGACGCGTTTCGGTGACTGGGAGAAAAAGGGCATCGCGATCGATTTTTGACATCGCGTCACTCCCTCGCGACCTTGTGCCGCAGGGTTGTGAGATCAAAAACGGCGGCTCCGTTCGGGACCGCCGTTTTTGCGTTCAGGACATGATCAGACCAATGCGATTTCGCGGGTGATGGCCTGTGCTGCCTCGCGCGGATTGGCCGACGCTGTGATAGGGCGACCGACCACAAGATGCGTCGCGCCTGATTTCAGAGCTGTCGAAGGCGTGGCGGCGCGGGCCTGATCGTCCAGCGCGGCACCGGCGGGGCGCACGCCCGGCGTGACGATCAAGAAGTCACTGCGGCCGGCCTCTTCGGCAATCTCGCGGACACGGGCGGCCTCGTGCGGGCTGGACACCACACCGTGGATGCCAGCCTCGAGTGCCTGACGCACGCGCAGTTCGACCAGATCCGCCGCCGACAAGCTATGGTCATCGGCCATCAGGTCATCGTCGGTCAGGCTGGTCAGGACCGTCACGCCCAAAATCTTGAGGTCCGATCCTGCAGCACCGCGGGCCGCAGCCGCCATTACCTGAGGGCGGGCATGGACGGTCAGAAGGTCACAGCCCGAGCCTGCCAGAACCGCCGTAGCCTTTTCGACCGTCGCGCCGATGTCGTGCAGTTTCCAATCGAGGAAGATTTGCGCGCCTGAGGCTTTCAACTCTCGGGCCAGTGCCATGCCGTCAGATGCAAACAGTTGCAGGCCGACCTTGTAGAAGCCCACAGCATCGCCAATCCGCTCGACCAGCGCGCGGGCGTCGCCCGCCGTCGGGACGTCCAGTGCACAGATCACCCGGGGGTCAAACGGGCGGTTGGCCAGATCGTTATTGACGGCTTCTGACATTTTGAACCTCTGTGCGGGTTGCAGCATCGCTCATATACCCCGATAGGAAGACTATAGGGGCGCCGCGGGCGCATAATCTGATTTTTGGTGAGGCGACGCGATGAACGCGAGCGAACTGGGTGTCAACCTCTTCGTGACGCTGTTTGCGTTGTTGGACCCGATCGGCAACCTGCCGATTTTCGCGGCCGCAACGGTTGGTGCCACGCTGCGACAGCGGGTGTCGGTTTCATTCCTGATCTGCCTGTTTGCTTTCGTCTTCCTGCTATTCTTCCTCGCGACCGGTCTGTGGCTGCTGGAGTTCTTCGGCATTTCGCTGGCGGCCTTCCGCATTGCGGGCGGTATCCTGCTGCTGTTCCTCGGTCTGGATATGGCGCGCGAAGACTTCCTGAAGATGTTCGCCGACAACGATGTGACGCACGACAAGTCCGATGTGCGCGGCTATGCGCGCCGTCGTTTCCAGCGTCTGGTCGTACCGTTCGCCATCCCGCTTATGATCGGGCCAGGTGCCATCTCGGCGGTCATCATCAATGCCGGTGAAGCCGCCAAGCTCGGCGCGATTGGCATGTCCTATTCGGTGGCGGCGATTGGCGGTGCCTGTATCGTTTCGTTCATCTGCTTCTCGATGACCGGATGGTTGAACCGCATCCTGGGCGAAGTGGGCATGGCCATTATCGTGCGCGTTCTGGGCCTGATCCTGTGTGCGTTGGCGATCCAGTTTATCCTGATGGGTCTGGGCGAAGCGCTGCCGGGGATGATCAGCTCGGGCGTGACCACGCCCTATCCGTCGGGCAACTGATGAAACGGAAAACGGCGGCTCCCACCGGAGCCGCCGTTTTTCTTTTAGATCCGCTCCAGCGCCTTGGCGTGTTTGGCGGCGGTATTCAGCCCCAACCGGTCGGGCATCAACTTGTTGATCGTGGCCAACAGTCGATAGCGCTTGCCCGGAATGATGCGTGGCTTGTCGGTCTCGACGGCATCCCAGCCGTCGTGCGCCACCCGTTCGGCGCTCAGCCACATCCATTTCGGATAGGCCTTAGAGACCTGATCGCGCGAGCCGTTCACATCGTGGAACTCGGTATAGGTATAGCCGGGACAAAGCGCCGTGACGTGCACCCCCTTGCCGCGGTTCTCGATCCAGAGACCTTGGGAGAAGCGGATCAGGAAGCTTTTGATCGGCCCGTAAAGCGTGTCGCCGCCAGTAGCCTGAAGGAAACCGGCCATGGAGGCCACGTTCAGAATACGCCCCCAGCCACGCTCCTGCATCGCCGGCATCCACGCGCGGGACAGCTCCACCGGAACGCCCAGCATCACGCGCAGCATGGCGGCCTGGGCCTCGGGAGGCGTCGTGACAAAGCCCTTGGTGTTGCTAAAGCCCGCATTGTTGATCAGGCCATCGACCGTCAGACCGCGCGCGGCCACCGTAGCGACGAGCTTTTGTGACGCATCCGGTTCGGCCAGATCAGCCGTGATGACATGAGCCTTTATACCGTGTTCAGCCTCGACCTCGGCGGCCAAGGTGTTCAGCGGACCTTCGCGGCGGGCGATCAGGATCAGGTCATAGCCCTTGGCGGCGCACACACGTGCCAGCGCCGCGCCAATCCCTGCCGATGCGCCTGTAATGGCAATCGTGCGTCGTGCCGTCATCCGTCCCTCCCCGTAAGCGGATGCTATGTCAGTGATATTATGCCGCCTGCGGACAGGAGGCGTGCGGGGTCAAGCCGCGCAGACATTCCGGATCTTCGGCCAGAAGGTCGGCAATGGTGATTTTAGACAGGGCGTTCGCAGCGGCTGTATCTGCTGCCGTCAATGCCTTGGCCACCTGACGCGGAATGTGCTGACCGACGGGGCAACCCTTGGCCCCTTCCGGCGTCGAACCCAGATGGGCGCATCCGTTCACGGCTCGAAGCACCTCGTCGAGGTGGATGGTCTCGGGACGGCGCAGCAGCCACGAACCACCGCTCGCCCCCGGACGGGTCGCAATCAGGCCCGCCTTGGCCAGCAAGGCCGTCACGCGGCGGATCACCACCGGATTGGTCGGCACCGAGGCGGCCAGAACGGCGCTGGCCGCAGCATCCTTGGCGTCATACGCACCCTTGTGGGCCAGATAGGCCAAGGCGTGGGCGGCGACCGGGAATTTTTGGCTGTCAGACATGTGGCATAGCTCTCCGGCCCTTAAGGTAAGGCGTCCACAAGGGTTTCACAAACCTATCTGCATCAGAATCTGTTTCTTTTATCGGATGCAGCGCGTTAAGCCCCTGCCTTTACAGCATATTCCCATGCGGCGTCAGACAAAGGTTTAACCTGTGCGGCCATGGCCTTGGCATGGTCACTGGCGGCTGTGCCATCGCGGACCCGTCCGGCGATCCCCTGACAGATGGCGGCGAGCCGGAAGAGATTATACGCCAATAGCCAATCCAGATTGGTCGGCTTGCCCAAACCAGTCGCCTGACCATAGCGCTCGGCCAGTTCGTCGATGGACGGGATGCCCAGTGCTTCGAGGTCCGCACCCAACAACCCGTTCCGCAACTCCTGCGGAATGGCATAGGCGATCAGCAAATAGGAAAAATCGGCCATCGGATCGCCAAGGGTCGAAAGTTCCCAATCCAACACAGCCTGCACCTTCGCCGCGCTCGGGTGAAGGATCATATTGTCGAGGCGCCAGTCGCCATGGACGATGCGGCTCGGCCCCTCGGCAGGAAGTGTCGCCGGAAGAAAGTCGATCAGACGATCCATGGCCGGTACCGGCTCGCCTTCCGAAGCGCGATATTGCTTGGTCCAGCGGCTCACCTGACGTGCGAAGTAGTTGCCCGGCTTGCCATAGTCCGCCAAGTCGATGGCGACGGGATCAAGCCGGTGAAGCGCAGCCAGCGTATCGACCTGTGCAAACCAGATTTCGCGGCGCTGCTCCGGCGTCAGGCCCGGCAGTTTCAGGTCCCAATAGATCCGGCCTTCGACCTTTTCCATCACATAGAAAATGGAGCCGATGACGCTGTCGTCCTCGCACAGGCCATAGGGCCGCGCGACGGGGAAACCCTGTTTGTGAAGGGCGCTGATGACGGCGAACTCACGATCCACCGCATGGGCGCTGGCTAGGAGGGTGCCCGGTGGTTTGCGGCGCAGGACATAGGATCGCGAGGGCGTGACCAGCTCATAGGTCGGGTTCGACTGCCCGCCTTTGAACTGCCGGACCTCCAGCGGCCCTGCAAATCCTTCGACATTTTGGGCGAGCCAAGCCAGAAGCGCTGTCTCGTTCAGGCGATAGCGGGGATCAACCTCGCGTGTGCCGGAAAATGCCGTCTGGGCGTCCAGTGCCTCGCTCATCTCGTCCCTCCCCTCGCTGATATGTCAGTCGTCGGCTGCCGCTACGATGGCGGCCTTTACCGCCCGACGCCAGCCCTTGATCAATCGGGCGCGTTCACCCGCGGGCATGGAGGGCTGCCATAGGGCCGGTGCCGTTTGTGGCGGGGCCCACAGCGTCTGTGTCAGGCCGCAGCCCAACGCTGCCAGTCGCGCCGCGCCCAGCGCCGTCATTTCCTGAAACGCCGGCCGCTCGACCTCGATGTAGCAGATGTCGGCGATGAACTGCATCACAAAGGCATTGGCCGTCACGCCGCCATCGACCTTGATCCGCTTCATCGGCGGCGCACCGTCTTTCTGGAGGGCCTCCAGCAAATCGTAGGTCTGATAGGCAAGGCTCTCCAGTGCCGCACGCACCAGATGGGCCGGTCCGCTGTCGCGGCTAAGGCCAATGACCGTCCCGCGGGCATCCGGCTCCCACCACGGTGCCCCTAGACCCGTAAAGCCGGGAACCAGATAGACCCCACCATTGTCATCCAGCGTCTGGGCGACCGCCTCTGACTGGCGGGAATCCGAAATCGCCTTCAGCCCGTCGCGCAGCCACTGAACGGCAGATCCTGCCGAAAAGATGGAGCCTTCCAGAGCATAGTGGACCTTGCCATCGGCAGCCCAGCCCATGGTGCCCAGCAGACGGGCTTCGGATCGCACAATGTCCGGCCCCGTATTGGCGACGAGGAATGCACCGGTGCCATAGGTAATCTTGGCGTCGCCCGCCTCCAACGCCCCGTGTCCGACGAGGGCCGACTGCTGGTCCCCCGCTACGCCGTGGATTGGTAGCGCCCGACCCAGGAGCGAGGGTTCGCAGTCACCGAAGTGGCTATCGCTGGGTTTGATCTCCGGCAGGGCTTCCACCGGAACATTGAACAGGTTGCACAACGACGGCGACCACTGCATCGTCTCCAGCGCCATCAGATTGGTGCGAGCGGCATTAGTCACATCGGTGACGTGGGCGGTACCGTTGGTCAGCTTCCACATCAGCCAACTGTCGATGGTGCCAAGCTTGATCTCGCCAGACTTGGCGCGCGCGCGACCGTTCTCGACCTGATCCAGCAGCCACGAGAATTTCGACGCCGAGAAATAAGGATCGAGGATCAGGCCGGTCTGTTCGCGCACTTCATCTTCATGGCCCGCCTCGACCAGTCGATCCATTTCGGCAGCAGTGCGGCGGTCTTGCCAGACGATGGCGCGGTGAAGCGGCTTTCCGGTCTGGGCGTCCCAGATGACCGAGGTTTCGCGCTGGTTGGTGATGCCGACGGCGGCAAACCGCTCGACGCTGCCGGACTTCTTGATCACCTCGCGGCAGGTTTGCAGTACCGCCCTCCATATCTCTTCGGCATCATGCTCGACCCATCCCGACTGCGGAAAATGCTGAGCAAGTTCGATCTGGCTGACCGCCAGAACCGAGAACACACCCTCGGGCGAAACCTCGAAGGCGATGGCACGGGTCGAGGTCGTGCCCTGATCGATCGACAGGACGAGATCATGCTTCATGAGGGTAACTATGCAGATGTCACAGTTACCCGTTAAGGGAAAACTATGCGCACCCCGACCTATTCCGGCGTTGTTGACGCCGCCCGCCAGATCGCCCCTGCCATCGTTCGTACGCCGCTGCTCGAACTCCCCGCTCTGAACGGGGCCGTCGGCGGGCGGGTTCTGATGAAGGCCGAGACGCTCCAGGTCGCGGGCGCGTTCAAGTTTCGCGGGGCTTATAACCGCATCAGCCGCCTGACCGACGAAGAGCGGACGCGCGGCGTCGTCGCCTTTTCCTCCGGCAACCATGCGCAAGGCGTCGCCGCCGCCGCCCACGCCATGGGTACCAGCGCCATCATCGTCATGCCCGCCGACAGCCCCAAGGTGAAGGTCGAGGGCGTTCGCAGCTTTGGCGGCGAGGTGCGCTTCTATGACCGCTGGACCGAGAGCCGCGAGGAAATCGGGGCCGCCATCGCCAAAGAGCGCGGTAGCATCCTCGTGCCGCCCTTTGATGATCCGTACATCATCGAAGGTCAGGGCACCTGTGCGCTGGAACTGCTGGATGATGCCGATGGCCCGATTGATCAGCTTCTGTGCGGTGCTTCGGGCGGTGGCCTGATGGCCGGTATCAATCTGGTCATGGCTGAGCGTAGTCCCGACACCGCCGTCTATGTAGTCGAGCCTGAGGACTTTGACGACACCCGCCGCTCTCTGGAAGCGGGCACCCGCACGGCCCACCCCCAAGGCAAGCCGTCGATCTGTGACGCGCTGATGGCCCCAATGCCGGGGGAGCTGACCTTCCCCGTCAACCAGCGGCTGGCCGGTGCCCTCACCGTCTCGGATGCCGAGGTGGCCGAGGCCATGCGCTTTGCTTTCCGCTGGTTGAAACTGGTGATCGAACCCGGCGGCGCGGTCTCTCTAGCCGCCCTGCTCAGCGGGAAGATCGACACCAAGGGCAAGACCACCGCCATCATCCTTTCGGGTGGCAATGTCGATCCCGAACAGTTCGGTGACATCATCAACGGACGCTTCAACGGCTAAGGCTCGCTTGCATTCGGGTAAATGACGCGCAAACCTGCCCCTTAAATAACAAGGGGAGGTTTTGAATCATGCCATCTGCACAGGAGCTGCCGTCGCTCATCGGCACCGAAGTGGGCGTCAGTCGCTGGATCGAGATTGATCAGGCGAGGATCGACGCTTTTGCGAAGCTGACCGAGGACGAGCAATTCATCCACGTCGATCCGGACATGGCGAAACACACACCCTTTGGCGGCACCATCGCCCATGGTTTTCTGACGCTCAGCCTCGGCTCGGCCATGAGCTATGATGCCGTGAAGCCCGTCGATGGTGTGGTGATGGGCGTAAACTATGGGTTCGACCGCTTGCGATTCCTCGCCCCGGTGAAGGCCGGTAAGCGCGTGCGCGGACGTTTCGTCCTTAAGAACGCCGAAAACAAGGGTTCAGACGGCGGTGTGACCCGCTGGCTTCTGACCCACGAGATGACCGTCGAGATCGAAGGCGAACCCAAGCCCGCCCTTATTGCGGACTGGCTATCGATGCAGATGGTGCGTCAGGAAGGCTGAGCGTGCGCGGCCTGAAACCTCTGCAAATCCACGCACAGGCCAAGGCCGTCAAAGCACCCCCGGCGAACATGCCGCCCGTACCTGCACCGACACTGCGGAGAGCACTCCACATAATGTACTGGTGTAAGTGTTTCATCGCGTTGCACTTAATGTTCCACGTGAAACCAAGCCCTTGAAAAAGCCGGTATTTAGGGTTGATACAGCACGATATGCCACCGCCCAAGCGGGCACCATGAGTGCAAACGATCCCCACGCCTTCCTCTTCTGCCCCAACGAAAAACGGCGACCCGATCCGGATCGCCGTTTTCGTAACAGGGTGTGGAATAGCTTATTCAGCGAGGCAGCGCAGGGCCACTTCGAGGTTACGCAGACCGTCTTCGCCGGTAACCGCTGGGGTCTCGCCGGTGGCGATGGCGGTAGCGAAGGCTTCCAGTTCCTTCTTCAGCGGCTCGTTCGGCCAGCTGTTGAGCATGCGCGTCGAGTACGAACCATCCGGCTGTTGGCCGAAGTACTCGGTGACCTGACGCGTGATCAGGTCGGCGACCACGAAGCGCGACTTGGTCGCGACCTGCAGGGTGCGGGTCTTGTACGGCGTCACCCAGTTGGTGGTGATGTGGGCAATGGTCCCGTTTTCCATGCGGAACTGCAGCAGGGCCGAGTCTTCGCGCAGAGCGTGGGTGTGACCCAGCAGGGACTGCACATCGGTCATTTCCGAGCCGGTGAGGTGACGGATGATGTCAATGTCATGCACCGCCAGATCGATCACGACGCCAACGTCGCCCATACGCGGCGGGAACGGGCCCACGCGGGTGATCTGGATCGAGATGATCTCGTCGTCGGCGATGGCGCGTTTGACCGTCTCGACCGCCGGATTGAAGCGCTCGACGTGACCGACCATGAGGACACGGTTGTTGGCGCGGGCGGCATCGATAATGCGCTGCGACTCTTCAACCGTCGGGGCGATCGGCTTTTCGACCAGAACGTGGATGCCACGCTCCAGCAGGGCCACAGCCGTGTCGGCGTGGAAGCGGTTCGGGGTCGCGACAATGGCGGCTTCGATACCCGAAGCGGCAAAGGCGTCCAGATCGGTGAAGGCGGTCGCCTCATAGGCCGCGGCCACGCCGTCAGCGGTCACCGCATCCGGATCAAACACAGCCGACAGGTCGAACTCGCGCATATCGGCGGCGACGCGGGCGTGGTTGCGGCCCATGACGCCGACCCCGGCGACACCCAGTTTCAGAGCAGTCATTTTCAATCAGCCTTTGAACGAAGCCACAGCGGCGATGATCTTGTCCTGGGTCGCCTCGTCCAGATCCGAGTGCATCGGTAGGCTCATCACCACATCTTTCAGGCGCTCGGTTTCCGGCAGGCCACCGGCACCGCGCGGGAAGTTCTCGTAAGCCGGCTGCATGTGTAGCGGGATCGGATAGTAGACGGCAGTCGGAATACCCTGCTCTTTCAGGTGAGCGACGAGGCCGTCACGGTTCGGATGTTCGATGGTGTACTGGGCCCAGGTCGACATATGGCCCGCCGGCACATCGGGCACTTGGGCGACGTGGGCGCGCAGGCCCTCGTTGTAGCGCGCAGCGATACGGTTACGCCATTCAATCTCGTCACCGAACACCTTCAGCTTTTCGATCAGGACCGCAGCCTGGATGGTATCCAGACGGCTGTTACGACCGATGCGCATGTTCAGATATTTCGGGTCATGTTCGAAGGTGCGATCCTTCAGGTCCACGGCTACAGCCTTGCCGTGCACGCGCACGGAGTCCAGCAGTTGGGCCAGTTCGTCGTCATTGGTCAGCACAGCACCACCGTCGCCATAGCAGCCCAGCGGCTTGGCCGGGAAGAAGCTGGTGGTTGTGACATCGGCCCACTCCAGCGGATGCTTGCCATCCACGGTGCAACCAAAGCCCTGTGCCGAGTCCGAGATCAGCTTCAGGCCGTGCTGGTCGACGATCTTCTTGATGGCCGGATAATCCGCCGGTTGGCCGAACAGGTCGACAGCAATGACGACGCGCGGGGTCAGACGACCCTCAGCTTTGATGGCGTCAATGGCGGCGGCCAGCTTGGCCGGGTCCATGTTGTAGGTTACCGGATCAACGTCCACGAACACCGGCTCGGCACCGAACCACGGCACGACCTCGGCGGTGGCGGCAAAGGTGAAGCTGGGCACGAACACCGCATCACCCGTGCCGATTTCCCACGCCATCAGGGGCAGGGCCAGAGCGTCAGTACCATTGGCGCAGCCCAGAGCGTGCTTGGCCTGCCCAAAGGCGGCCAGATCAGCCTCGAACTGGCGGACCTGCGGGCCCATGACCCAAGCGCCGCCTACGACGGCCTCGGCCACAGCGGCTTCGATCTTGCCATCGAGACGCAGGCGTTGGGCTTGAAGGTCAATAAACGGGATCATAGTTTCGCTCTCCACAGGGTCGGGGGCGGCGCCCATCAGGCGCGTCACAGAATTGCGCACGGTCTAGCAAACCCTGCCCTGCTCGGCAAAACGCCACAGGGTCACTTCACGTTGCCGGATGCAACGAAGCTGTAACATTCCAGGCGTGGAAATACGCGCCCAGTCGCGCTATCGAGGCCCCTCCCCCTGACCGCAACAAGGTGCTTCCGACATGGGCCGTCCCGCCGCATTCCTCGACCGTGATGGTGTCCTGATCCATGACTGCGGCTATCCGCACCGTCCCGATCAACTGGACATGATGCCGGGCGCTTCCGAAGCGGTGAAACGCCTGAACGACGCGGGCTATGTCGCTGTAATCGTTACCAATCAATCCGGCATCGCGCGCGGCTACTTCTCTGAAGACACAATGCATGCCTTCCACAAGCTACTGCTGGCTGAACTGGCAAAGGGCGGGGCCTCTATCGACGCCATCTACTTCTGCCCGTTCCACAGCGTAGCAGTCGAGCATCGCTACGAGCATCCAAACCATCCGGACCGTAAGCCGAACCCGGGTATGCTGCTGCGCGCTGCAGCCGATCTGGACCTGAACCTCGACGAAAGTTCCATCATGATCGGGGACAATCTGTCGGACATGCAGGCCGCCAAAAACGCCGGAGTACGGGGCTTTCACTTCCTTGGCGGCAACCTCAACGAGTTCGTTTCGACAATAGTCGGCGACTGATCGACAATTCCTAATAGGGTGAATAACCTAAGGCTTAAGTTCATTGCCTTGGGGTCATCCTTTTATGACAAGCACCGCGTTTTCAGAGTTTTATTGGGCCAGCCGCGATGGCCTGAAACTCTACGGTCGCGACTATGACCCCGGGATTGCTACCGGCAGACTGCCGATCATCGCCATCCATGGTCTGACCCGTAACAGCGCCGATTTCGACGGCATCGCCAACATCCTGCGCGATGCGGGTCACCGCGTACTGGCGATCGATGTCCGTGGTCGGGGCAAGTCGCAATATGCGACCGATCCCATGACCTATGTACCCGCTACCTATGCGGCGGATGTCGTCGATCTTCTTGAACAGAAATCCATCGGGCGCGCGATTTTCCTTGGCACATCCATGGGGGGCCTGATCACCATGGCCCTTATCGCGCTCAAGCCCCAGGCCATTGCCGCCGCCGTTCTTAACGACGTAGGACCCGAGGTTGCGCCCGAAGGGCTTGCCCGTATCGCCGCCTATACCGGCAAGTCGGTAAGCATCAGTAACTGGGACGATGCTGCCGAATACGCACGCAACATCAATGAGGCCGCCTTCCCCCACTACGACCAGAGCGATTGGGAGGCGTTTGCCCGCCGTATCTTCCGCGAGGACGAGCACGGGGTCCCTGCTCTGGCCTATGATCCCGACATCTCGGCTCCGATCCGCGCCGCCGGTTCAGGCGCTCTGGTCCCCGACCTTTGGCCGCTTTACCGCGTCCTGACGGAGCGCCCCACCCTGATCGTACGCGGCGGTACGTCGGACCTTCTCAGCACCACCATTGCCGGACGTATGATTACCGAAGGCAAGAACACCAAGCTGATCGAGGTGCCGGACATTGGCCACGCCCCGATGCTGGACGAGCCCGAAGCTGCCGAGGCGATTTTGGATTTCGTCGGCAAGATCAAATGACCAACGAAAAAGGGGCGCTGTCACAGCGCCCCTTTCTTTATTTCGGTTTTAGGCCTTTTTGACGAACTCGGTGCGCAGGACCAGTCCGCGAACCTTTTCGACATTGGCTTCGATCTCTTCAGGATCGCCCGTCAGGCGTATCTTCATGACCTTGGTGCCGCGCTTCAGCGTGACGCCGCCGGAGCCTTTGACCTTCAGGTCTTTGATCAGGGTGACGCTGTCGCCGTCTTTGAGCTCTGCGCCGTTGCTATCGCGTGTGATTTCGTCGGTCATTTTCGCCCTCTAGCGCCTGCACCCGCCTCAGGTCGAGTAAAAACCTTAGAAGCAGAGTGGTTTTTTCTAAACCGCCGACAAACTGACCGGCGGAAGATTGGCGTCCAGTTCATCGAGCCATACCCGCGCCGAGGAATCCGACGGTGCGCGCCAGTCTCCACGCGGTGAAAGAGACCCACCGGTGACGACCTTGGGTCCGTTCGGTACGGCCGAGCGCTTGAACTGGCTGGTCTGGAAGAAGCGGATCAGGAATTTGCGCAGCCAGAAGCGGATGACCTCAAGGTCATAGGCGATCTTCTCTTCTTCGGGCGTTCCCACCGGCCATTCACCGCGCGATGCCTCGCTCCACGCCTGGTGGGCCAGATAAGCAACCTTGGAAGGCGCCGCGCCAAAGCGCGTGATGTGGAACAGGAAGAAGTCGTTGAGAGCGTATGGTCCCACCGTCCCTTCCGTGGACTGGAGTTTTCCGTCCGCACCGGCCGGCACCAGCTCGGGCGAAATCTCGGTCGCCAAGATGGAGTACAGCGTCGGGCTTGCCTCTGCGCCAACCAGTTGTTTGTCCGCGACCCAGCGGATGAGGTGACGGATGAGGGTCTTCGCCACACCGCCGTTGACGTTGTAGTGGCTCATATGATCGCCGACGCCATAGGTGCACCACCCCAGCGCCAGTTCCGACAGATCGCCCGTCCCCAACACAAAACCGTTGTTGTGGTTAGCCAGACGGAAAAGATAGTCGGTGCGCAGTCCGGCCTGAACGTTTTCAAACGTTACGTCATAGACCGCCTCGCCCTTTGCGAACGGATGGCCGATGCCCTCCAGCATGGCTCGGGCGGCCGGGCGAATATCGATCTCGTTGCCCGTTACGCCCAGCGCATTCATCAGCGCCCAAGCATTCGACTTAGTGCCTTCCGAGGTCGCGAAACCCGGCATGGTGTAGGCCAGAATGCCCGTGCGCGGCAGGTTCAGACGGTCAAAGGCGCGGCAGGCGACCAACAGGGCCTGCGTCGAATCCAGCCCGCCAGACACCCCGATCACCAGCGTCTGCGAACGCGTTGCCGTCATACGGCGCATCAGGCCCTGGACCTGAATATTGAAGGCCTCGAAACAGTCGCGGTCCAACCGCGCCGCATCATCCGGCACGAAGGGGAAGCGGTCCATGGGGCGGATCAGACCTCCGGAGGGACCATCTGCCGCCACAAAAGGCACAACCGTCGAGGTCTCGCCTTCCTGTCGGGCACAATCGGCGAAGGTGCCATTACGCATCCGGTCCATGCCCAGACGATCCACATCGACATCGGCGATGGTCAGATGGCTTTCCATGGCGAAACGCTCGCCCTCGGCCAGTTTGGTGCCCAGTTCGTAGATGGTCGCCTGACCGTCCCAAGCCAGATCGGTCGTGCTTTCGCCCCAGCCAGATGCGGCAAACACATAGGCTGACAGGGTGCGGGCCGACTGGCTGGCGCACATCAAAGCGCGGTCATCGGACTTCCCGATGACGATGTTGGAGGCCGACAGGTTGCAAAGGATGCGCGCGCCCGCCAGTGCCGCACGCGTCGACGGCGGCTGAGGAGCCCAGAAGTCCTCGCAGATCTCGACGGCGAAGCTGAAGCCGGGACGGTTCACCGCCTCGAACACCAGACCCGGCGCGAAATCGACCGCGTCGCCATTCAGCATAATGACGTCTTCGGTCCGCGAGGCCGCCGGTGCGAACCAGCGCTTTTCATAATATTCGCGATAGTTCGGCAGGAAGCTTTTGGGCACCACCGCCAGAACCTCGCCGCCCGACAGCACGACCGCGCAGTTGAACAGGGCATCGCCCTGGCGGACCGGCGCGCCGACCACGACCGTCAGTTCGTATTCGCCAACGACCTCGGCGAGACGGCCGATCTGGCGCTCGACCTCGTTCAGCAGCGGTCCCTGATGGTGCAGATCATCAATCGCATAGGCACTCAGCGACAGTTCCGGAAACACCAAAAGATCAACTTCGGACTCAACCGCCTGCTCGATCAGCCGGATGTGCTCGTCGGCATTAGCGACCGGATCGGCGATGTGAACCACCGGCGTCGCCGCGGCTGTGCGAACGAAGCCATGGGTGCGGGCGTGATAAAAGTCGTGGGTGCTGCGAGCCATCAAGCTTCCTAATGCGCGAAACAGACAACCTATCCATATAGGTTCGGACGTGACCTGAGAACCGCACTCCGCTAGAGCAGTAGTTATGAGCGATACGCCGAAAAAAGGCTGGTTCCAGCGCCTGAGTGAAGGCCTGTCCCGGTCCTCCAAACAGATGACCGAGCAGGTTGTCTCGACCTTTGTGAAAGAACCCCTCTCCGAAGAGGCTCTCGAGCGACTGGAAGAGCACCTGATCGAAAGCGATCTTGGCCCTGCGGCCTCCGCCCGCATCGTAGAGCGCTTCCGCGCCCTGCGTTTCGGCAAGGAGTCCGATGAGCGCGAAGTTAAAGAAGCTCTGGCCGAGGCCGTGGCGCAGGAGCTGCTGCCGCGTCAGGCCAAGTTTGACCCGCTAGGCGGTACGAAGCCCTATGTGGTGCTGTTCGTCGGTGTGAATGGTTCGGGCAAGACGACAACCCTGGGCAAGATCGCGTCCGATCTAACGGCCAAGGGTGCCAAGGTCATGATCGTGGCGGGCGATACCTTCCGCGCCGCTGCCCGCGAGCAACTTAAAGTCTGGGCCGATCGCGCAGGGGCCCATTTCGAGAGCCGCCGCGATGGTGCTGACGCCGCAGGCCTCGCCTTTGATGCCTATACCAAGGCCAAGGCCGAGGGATTTGATGTCGTACTGATCGATACGGCAGGTCGCCTCCAGAACAAATCGACCCTGATGGACGAGCTTTTGAAGATCGTCCGTGTCCTGAAAAAGGTCGATGCGGATGCCCCGCACGAGACCCTGCTGGTGCTTGACGCCACGGTCGGTCGCAATGCGCTGGAGCAGGAAAAAATCTTTGGCCGCACGGCCTATGTGTCGGGCGTGGTTATGACCAAGCTGGACGGCACGGCTCGCGGCGGTGTGCTGGTTCCGGTCGCTCAGGCGTCGGATGCCCCGATTAAGCTGATCGGCGTGGGTGAAGGTGTCGAAGACCTTCAAGACTTTGACGCCCGTGCCTTCTCGCGTTCCCTCGTCGGTCTGGAGGACTGATCCATGGCTGAAGACAAAAAAGCCTCCAACCTGCGTCAGGCCGTCGATTTCGGTGCGCTCGTTGCGTTCATGGGCTCCTATGCCTTCCTGCGCTTCGCGCGGGGGATGGAGAGCTCCGAAGCTCTCATTCAAGCCACTTGGGTCTTGGTCGGTGCCTCGATCCTTGCGCTTCTGGCGGGCTGGTTGCTGGAAAAACGCCTCGCGCCCCTGCCGCTGTTCAGCGGCCTGTTTGCACTAGTGTTCGGCACGCTCACCATCTTCTTCCATGATCCGAACCTGTTGAAGATCAAGATCACGGTCCAAAACCTAGCCCTCTCCGTGATCCTTCTAGGGTCGCTGGTGTTCAACAAGGCCGCGTTCAAATACCTGCTGGGTAGCGCGTTCAATCTGACGGACGCGGGCTGGAAGGGTCTTACGCTACGCTACGGCCTGTTCTTCCTGACGGTGGCTATCGTCAACGAAGTGATCTGGCGCACGCAGACCGATGACTTCTGGGTGGCCTTCCGCGGCGGCCTCTGGATCGCCTCGGCGGCGTTCGGGATCTGGCAGGTGTTCTTCATCATGAAACACCTGATCAGAGACGACGAGACCGACCCCAAGTCTGAAGAAGCCTAGGATATTGAAAACCCGCCGCACGAAAGTCCGGCGGGTTTTTTATCATCCGCCTCTTCCCGAAATGTCAGCACACCGACGTTGAAACGTCGTCAAAGTTTCAACCGAGATTGGTACGCGCCTATATGAAGAGGCGCGCCCTCCGAAAGGAAACCGTGATGATCAAGACGGCAAAAGCACAAGGCCCTGTGTCCGAACTGGTGCAATCGCCCAGCCACCTGCTGCACCGCGCCTTGCAGTTGTGCCTCGACATCTATGCCGAGGAAGCCGTCGATGCCGGTCTGACCCAGCGCCAATACGCCGTGCTGGAAGTGGCCGCGCAAAAACAGGGCCTCACCCAGACCGATCTCGTCAAAGCCACGGGCATCGACCGCTCTACGCTGGCCGATTTGGTCAGCCGAATGATTACCAAGGGCTACCTGGAGCGCGAACGCTCTACCCTCGATGCACGCGCCAAGGCCGTTCGTGTGTCAGAGGCCGGCATGGCCGCTTTGGCAGCCGCCCGCCCTTGCGTGGAAAGCGCCGACAAGCGGCTTCTGGCTATGCTTCCCAAGGCAAGGCGTCAGAACTTTATGGAAATCCTGCAGCATCTTTCCGACGTAGCCGATGCAGCCCCCGAAGAGATCAAGGCCGCGAAGAAGGCCGCCAAGAAGGCTGATAAAGAAGCGCGTAAAGCCGCAAAGCTCGCCAAGAAGTCCCAGAGGGATGACGAGGGCGACGCCAGGAAGTCCAAAAAGGCGAAGGCTGCCTAGACCCGGATATCCAGATAGCTGCCCGGGCGTTTCAGGGCCGGTGTAGCCGGAGCTTCGGGCTCGGCCTCGGGCTCTACCGCAGCCGGTGCCGCAGCGGACGGGCGAAAGAACGCCGCCTGCGCCTCGCGCAGGATTTTCGTCGCATTTACAGGCGCGGAACCCTGCCCCGAGGACGCGGGCGGGAAGAACGGGCGCTGTGAAGGAATGCTCGACATAGCCGAAGCTTTGCCGACGGCAGGCTAAATTATGGTTAACGGCGCATTCACCGTGTTTCGGTCAGCGTTTTTGAAACGCTGCCACCAGTTCGGCGCGATCCTGATCCGTGATGATCGGTCCCGATGCCTTGTGCTGTATGGTGCCATACGCGTCGATGACGAAGGTTTCCGGCACGCCCGATATACCCAAATCCAGGCCCGCCCGACCTTCGCGGTCGACCAGAACCACGTCGAAGGGATCGCCCAGTTCATCCAGGAAGGCACGGGTCTTGGCCGGATCGTCCTTATAGGCGATGCCGATGACCTTCACGCCCTGTGCTTTCAGCGCCATCAGTTGCGGATGCTCCAGACGGCAAGGCGCGCACCAGCTGGCAAAAACGTTCAGCACCACCGGCTTGCCGACCGCGGCGGTCTTGGCATCCAGCATCTTGTCGGAAACCGCAGCGCCTTCCAGCAAAGGCAGCACCGTCTCCGGCACAGGTTTGCCGACAAGCGCGGCAGGGCGATATTCAGCACCCTGCCCGCTATTGGCCATCCGGTTCATCTGGAACGCCAGAAAACCGCCCAGCGCGACGAGAGCGATAATCGGCAGCAGGGCCATCCAGCGTGTCATTGACGCACCTTCTTGGCTTCAACCCGCGCCAGTTCCGACTTCCAGCGACGGGCCTCAATCAAAGCGCGGGCGGCCAGCGCCACAAAAACCAGTGCGGTGATGGCAAAGGCGGGCCAGACGAAGGCACCGTATTTTCCCATGTCGAAGTCGAGCATCTTCAGTCTCTCCGATCAGGCATTGAAGGCGGCGCGGGCGCGCATGGCGAGAACGCGGCGACGGCGCACCTCGGTACGGATCGCCGTCACCCACACTGCGCCAAAGAACAGGCCATAGCCCGCAATCATGGCTAGAAGGCCCGGCAGATAGACGGGATCGACCGAAGTCCCGCCCGAGCGGATAAGCGAAGCCGGCTGGTGCAGGGTATTCCACCAGTCGACCGAGAATTTCACGATGGGCAGGTTGATGAGGCCGACCAGACCCAGAACCGCAGCGGCCCGCGATGCGCGCTGTTCGTCGTCGATCGACGAGCGCAGGGCCATATAGCCGATGTAGAACAGGAACAGCACCAGCACCGAGGTCAGGCGGGCGTCCCACACCCACCACGTCCCCCACATCGGCTTGCCCCACAACGAGCCGGTGATCAGGGCCAGTGCCGTCAGGGCTGCGCCCGGAAGCGCCGCCGCCTTGGCTGCGGCATCGGCGAGCGGATGGCGAAACACCAGCGCAAACAGGCTGGAGACACCCAGCGCAGCATAGGCCCCTAGGCCGACAATGGCCGCGGGTACATGGATGAACATGATGCGGACGGTATCGCCCTGCTGATAGTCCTCGGGGACGGCGAAGGCCTGAAACGTCCCGAACGCCAGCAACCCGACAGCCAGAAGCCACAACACCGGCATAAGCGGTGAAGTGAAACGCATGAATTTGTCGGGATTTGCGAGACCAAACATATCGCAGCGATTACTTGGCCCGGGCGCTCACGGCAAGCGGGCGTGTGAAACGCCCGCCGCCGCAACCGGTCGCCTTAGAGGGCGAGAGACTTTTCCTTGGCCAGATCGGCCAGCGACACCTGCGGGCGCGGGCCCCAGTGCGCGATCACTTCGCAAGCGGCCAGCGAGCCGAGCTTGCCGGCATCAGCCAGCGGCAGACCGCGTGCGACACCCAGCAGGAAGCCGGCAGCGTATTGGTCACCGGCTCCGGTGGTATCCAGAACTTTCTCGACCGGGAAAGCCGGCACGGCGTGGCGTTCTGTCCCGGCGATGATCACCGAGCCCTTTTCGCCGCGCGTAACCGCAGCGATCTCGACCATTGCGGCCAGTTGATCGGCGGCGGCATCGAAGTCTTCGGTTTCGAACAGGGCCGAAAGTTCAGCCTCGTTCGCCAGTACGATGTCGGCAGACGACTTGATGAAGGCGAGCAGTTCGGCGCGCCAACGGTGAACCACGAAACTGTCCGACAGGGTGATAGCAACCTTGCGGCCTGCCTTGTGCGCGGCGGCGGCGGCGGCTTCGAAAGCCGCACGGGCCGGAGCCGGATCGAACAGATAACCTTCCAGATAGACGACGGCACTGTCAGCGATCAGGGCTTCATCGATATCTGCAACCGTCAGTTGGTTGGCGGCACCGAGGAAGGTGCACATGGTGCGCTGGCCATCATCGGTGACATTGATCAGGCAGCGACCGGTACCGGCACCATCCTCAAGAACTGGCGTGTCGAAATGGACGCCGCCCGCGCGGATGTCGTGGCTGAACACATCGCCCAACTGATCCTTGGCAACCTTGCCGATATAGGCGGCGCGGCCACCGTAAGAGGCAACACCGGCCACCGTATTGCCCGCGGAGCCGCCCGAAGCTTCAACGCCTGGTGCCATGGTTTCGTAAAGTGCCGCACTCTGGGCCTCATCGACGAGTTGCATGGAGCCTGCGACCAGACCTTGCTCGGTCAGATAGCCATGCTCGCACGGAGCCAGAACGTCCACGATGGCATTACCCACCGCGCACACATCGAAACGGGCGCCATTGGCGAAAGAAGGGGTTTGGGTCATGCAAATCCCTTAGCGTCCCTAAGAACGCCGCGCCACATTGCAGATTTGAAATTCAAATTTCGCGCCGCACCGGTGCATAAGGCCGACTATGGCCAAGATCGTTGTTCTCACCCCTTCCCCGTCCGACCCGTCCTATGCCAGCCAATGGCCCCAGGTGCTCGAGCGCCTGAAAGAGGCACTTATGCCTGCCGGTTTCGAGGTATCGACGTCACCGTGGACCGACCACGTCCAGTCAGTGGAGGGGCTGCGCGGGTTTGACATGATCCTGCCCCTTCTGACCTGGGGCTACTACACGGACTATGCAGACTGGTGCCGCGCCTGCGATCTATGGGACGCAGAGGGTCTGCCGGTGGCCAATCCGGCGCGCACCCTGCGCTGGAACTCAGACAAAGCCTATTTGAAGGGCCTACGCGATGCCGGCATCCCGATGGCCGCGACATTGTTTGTCGATCAGGTCAGTGAAGAGGCGGTATCCGAGGCCTTCGACGCGCTGGGCACTGACACACTGATCGTCAAACCCACTATCTCGGCGGGTGCATGGCGGACCTTGCGGGTCCAGCGGGGCGACGATCTGACAACCGCAATGATCAATGCCCCGCAGGGCGCGGCGATGATCCAGGCCTATCTGCCGTCGATCGAAACCGCTGGCGAAACGTCGCTGCTGTTCTTTGGTGGCAAGCTGAGCCACGTCGTCAATAAACGTCCTGGCAGCGAAGGCGAGTTCCGCATTCAGGTTCAGTACGGTGGTCGATATCAGGCCTTGGGAACTGCTCCGGCGGAAGCCTTGGCGCTGGCCGAGCAAGTCCTCGGTCAGTTTGACGATGACCTGCTTTATGCCCGCATCGACATGACCCAGACCGAGGCCGGAGACTGGGTGCTGATGGAGGCCGAACTGGTGGAGCCTGACTTCTATCTGGCCTCGGACCCAGCGGCTGGTGCCCGCTTCGCCGCCGCCGTCAAAGCGCGGATTTAATCGGCGAAACTCGCGCGCGAGGGGCAGATATCGGCAAGGATACAGGCCCCGCATTTGGGCCGCTGCGCCAGACAGGTGTAGCGGCCATGCAGGATCAGCCAGTGGTGCGCCTTGGCCAACCATTTCTTGGGCACGACCTGATGAAGCTGGTCCTCGACCTTGTCGGGCGTCGAGCCATTGGCGAGGCCCAGTCGATGCGAGACGCGGAACACATGGGTGTCGACCGCAATAGCCGGTTCTATACCCAGCTCATTGAGGACTACGCTGGCCGTCTTGCGCCCCACGCCCGGCAGAGCCTGCAGGTCCTTGCGGTTGAGCGGCACCTCGCCGTTATGTTGGTTCACGAGGATACGGGCTGCCGCGATGACGTTCTTGGCCTTGGTCCGGTAAAGCCCGATCGAGGAGATGAGCGGGATTAGCCCCTCCTCTCCCAGCGCCAGCATCTTCTCGGGCGTGTCAGCCACAGCGAACAGGTTCTTGGTGGCCTTGTTCACGCCGACGTCGGTCGCTTGCGCCGACAGAGCGACCGCGACCACCAAAGTGTACGGATTGACGAAATCCAGCTCGGTCTTGGGATCGGGCATAATCCCCGACAGGCGCTCGAATACCGTCTCGACCTTGGCCTTGGTGGGCGGCCAGCGCACGATCACGCCGACAGGTGCCTTTTTCGGCTGTCGTGACCGCTTGGCCGGTCCTGAAGGAGTAAGGCCTGCACGGACGATACGCGAGGCAGTGGGCTTTCGCTCTGTCATCACGCACCCATGCCTTTGACGCGGACGCATTTCAAGCGTACGCCAGCGCTCCTTTTGGATGCGACAATTTGAAGCAGAAGCGCTGGACAAATCACTTCAGTTGATTTTTAGACTTCGCGTCCATTTTTCTCTTCCTCCCCGATTGAGACGACGGTTTTCATGAGTGCTGCTGCAAAACGTAAGCGCCTGCCCCTTATCCTTGCCATCGTGGTGGGTCTCGGCCTGATTGTTGGCGGGACCTATTGGTGGGTCAGCAAGCAACGCTGGGAAAAAACCGATAATGCCTTCGTGCAGGCCGACATGGTGGCCGTATCGCCGCGCATCGGCGGTTCGGTCGTCGAGGTTCTTGTTCGCGACAACCAGCGCGTAGAGGCTGGTCAGGTCCTTGTCCGTCTGGACGATGCCGATGCCCGTACCGCTCTGGCCGAAGCCGAAGCCAATCTGGCGGCTGTTCTGGCGGCGGTCGGCAATGTCGATGCGCAGATGGCCCAGCAGCAGGCGGCCATCGCCGCCCGCGCCGCTGCGGTTGACCGCTCCAACAGCCAGGCCACACTCGCCCAGAAAGAGAGCCAGCGTTACGGCCGACTGGCCGAACAGGGCTGGGTCTCGAGCCAGCGCATGGATACCGAACGGGCCGCCGTGAGCAATGCACAGGCCGGTGTCGCCGAAGCGCGCGCAGCGCTGACAGCCGAAGAACGCACCCTTGCCGTTTTGCAATCGGCCCGTCAGCAGTCGGCCGCCTCGGTGGATCAGGCGCGCGCCATGGTCGAAAAAGCCAAGCTGGCGCTTGAGCGTACCGAAATCCGCGCGCCGGTGGCAGGCGTGGTCGGCGCACGCGGTGTGCGCGTCGGTCAGGTCGTTCAGGCCGGTAGCCCGTTGATGTCTGTCGTGCCGCTGAGCGACGTCTATGTCGTGGCAAACTTCAAGGAAACCCAGCTAGGCCGCATGCGCCTTGGCCAGAAGGTCGAGATCAAGGCCGACGCCTATCCGGACCAGAAAATCGCTGGTCGCATCGACAGCTTTGCCCCCGCCACAGGTGCGGAGTTCGCCCTTATCCCTGTCGAAAACGCCAGCGGCAACTTCACCAAGATCACCCAGCGCGTTCCCGTCCGCATCGCTATCGAGAACGCTGCAGCGACCCAACTGCGTCCGGGTCTGTCGGTCCATGCGACCGTCGACCTGCAAAGCCAGCCGGAAACCGCTGCACGCAAATGACCGACGCCGTCGCCAAGGAAGAGGCTGCGCCCGTAAACTGGACGGTCCTCATGCTCGGCTTTGCCGGCATGGTGATCGGTCAGTTCATGGCCATTCTTGACATCCAGATCGTGGCCGCATCCCTGTCGCAGATTCAGGCGGGTATCGGCGCGTCGGCGGATGAAATCAGCTGGATCCAGACCGCCTATCTCATCCCCGAAGTGGTTATGATCCCGCTGTCGGGCTTCCTGTCGCGCCTATGGGGAACGCAAAAGGTCTTTCTGGCATCCTGCCTGGGCTTTCTCGTCACCAGTGTCGCCGTCGGTCTGTCGTCATCCATCGAGATGATGATCTTCTTCCGCGCCATTCAGGGTTTTGTCGGCGGCGCGATGATCCCGACAGTTTTCGCGGTCGCCTTCACCGCCTTCCCGCCTGAAAAGCGCGTGACTGCCAGTGTGATCATGGGCCTGATCGTGACGCTGGCTCCAACCATTGGACCAACGCTCGGCGGACATTTAACCGAGTGGCTGAGCTGGCGCTGGTTGTTCTTCATCAACGTCTTCCCCGGCTTGCTGGTGCTGTTCCTTGTCGGCCGCTATGCCAATTTTGACAAAGGGGACATGTCACTGGCCAAGGGATTCGACTGGATCGGTCTGGCTCTGATGGCGGTCTTCCTGATGTGCCTTCAGTTCGTACTGGAAGAGGGTGCCAAGGAGGATTGGTTCGCGAACGACCTGATCCTGTTGCTAACGGTGGTCGTGGCCATCACCGGGCCCGTCTTCGTGTGGCGGTCCCTCACCTCCAGCAATCCCATTGTAGAGCTCAGGGCCTTTACCAACCGCAACTTTGTGGTCGGCGTCATCATGACCTTTATCGTCGGTGCAGCCCTGTTCGGCGGCTCGTTCCTGATGCCTCTGTTCCTGTCGCGGGTGCGGGACTATTCCGCTGCCGAAGTGGGCACGACCATGATTGTGTCGGGCCTCAGCATGTTTGCCGTCGGTCCGTTCGTCGGCCGCCTGGTGCGCAAGGTTGATGCCCGCATCCTGATGTTCACCGGCTTTATGATGGCCGCATGGGGCATGTGGGACGCGCGCTATGTCACCGGTGACTGGGGCTTCTGGGAGTTCGCTGGCGTGCAGGCCATGCGAGGGGCCGGCGTGATGATCGCCATGATCGCCTCTCAACAGGTAACCATGATCACCCTGCCCCCGCATATGGTCAAGAATGCCTCTGGATTGGTGAACCTGTCACGTAACGTCGGCGGTGCCATGGGTCTGGCGTTGTTGAACACCAGCCTGACCGAGAACTCTGCCCGCCACATGGTCGAGCTGACCAGTGCGGTGGACCAGACAAACACCCAGATGCGCCAGATGATCGATGCCATGTCCCAGCGCTTTGCGGACTCTGTCGATCCGCACGCCTCGGCACTCAAAGCCGTCTATGGCATGTTCCAGAAGGAAGCGACGACGCTGGCCTTCGGTGACGCCTTTGCCCTGTTGGCAGTGGCCTGTGCCTTTGCGGCCTTTGTGACCCTGTTATCGCGCCCCGCCAAACCGGGCGGAGCACAACCACCTTCGGAGGTGCACTAGTGCCCAGAGCCCCCGGTCAGGTCGACGAACACAAGAGCAATGCCATTCTTCAGGCAGCGATCGATCTTTTCGCTGCCAAAGGCCCCCGCGCGACCATGACCGAGATCGCCCGCACCGCGGGTGTCTCCAAACAGACGCTGTACAACCGCTTTTCCTGCAAAAGCGAAATCGCCCGCGCCCTTCTGAGCAAGCGTTCACTGGCGATAACGGCCCCGCTCGACAATGACATGTCGCCGGTCGAGGCGCTGGCGGGCGTAGCCGAGGGGCTCATCGAGCGCGCGCTGGACCACCGCAGTTCGGAGCATATGCGAGCCTTGGCGCTGGTTGCGCGCGATGATCCCGATCTTGCGCGTGCCGTATTCGAAGCCGGCCCCAGCCAAAGTCTGGCGCGCATCGCCGAATGGCTGCGTCAGCAGCATTCCAGGGGATTGCTGGACGTAGCCAACCCTACAGAGGCCGCAGAAATATTCGTGGGCATGGTGATGGGTCACTCCCACTTTCGCCTGATCCTCGGGCTCCAGCCGATGGACCATGATGCCAAAGCCCATGCGCGCGAAGCCGCAATCCGCTTTGTGAGGGCCTATTCGCCGAGCCTCTGAGATGGGTTTGGCCTTTCGGGGCAGATTAGCCTACACCCGTCCCATCTGAAGCTGGCGACGGCCGCCAGCCCTGCGGAGCCTATTTATGCTGATCCATCTTTCGTCCTGGCCTGAAATCGATGCGCGTCTGAAGTCGGGCGGTGTCCTGTCCAAGACGGTGATCGTTCCGATCGGTTCGAACGAGCAGCATGGCCCGACCGGCCTTCTGGGCACCGACTGGCTGTGCCCTGAAATCATCGCCCACGCCGCCGAAAAGACCAACGAAGACATCGTGGTCACCCCGACCTTCAACATCGGTATGGCCCAGCACCATCTGGCTTTCCCCGGCACCATCACCCTGCGCCCGTCGACCTTCATGGCCGCGATTGCAGACTGGGTATCGTCGCTGACCCGTCATGGTTTCGAGCGCATCTATTTCCTCAACGGCCACGGAGGCAATGTCGCCACCATCGAAGCCGCCTTTGCCGAGATTTATGCCGAGTGGTCGTTCACACCGGAGCCGTGGGCCGAGCGTCCGCCGTTCATCCTCAAGCTGCGTAACTGGTGGGACCTGCCGGGCGTGCAGAAGTTCTGCGAGGACATGTTCCCGGTTGGTCACGGCTCGCACGCCACGCCGTCGGAAATCGCCGTCACCTATGCTGCCTATCCGGAGCGCGTAAAGACGGCCTCGTATGAGCCCAAGATCGCCCCGAACGGCCCGATCCGCGACGCCAATGACTATCGCGCCCGCTTCCCTGATGGCCGTATTGGCTCCGATCCTGCTCAGGCTTCACCTGAAAAGGGCCAGCAGATCATCGACAAGGCGCTTCCGGCTCTGATCGAGGATGTGACGGCCTTCGCCACCGAAGTCCTCCCGGTCGCCTGATGAAACATCCTGCCCGTTCCGTCCTCAAGTCGCTGGACACCCTGAACCGCCTTGGCCGCGAAACGGCAGAGGCCTCGGTCTATGTGGTCAGCCATCGCCTGAGCATGACGGGACAGGCCGGACTTTCCGAAATGGGCGTCATGGGCCCCGAAAAGGTCGAGGCGGCAGCCGCCTCGGCCGTTGCGGGCTGCCTCAGCGCCTTTGATGTCGCCGCCACCGCCGCCGATCTGG
>NZ_JSYD01000029.1:0-38483 GCF_054824005.1 Brevundimonas sp. GN22
CTTCGGGCGATATTCGGCTGACCTCGCCGTACACAAAGCGGTCGAGCATCAGGTCACCGACACAGGCGACCTTGAGGCCCTTGATGCGCTCCAGCAGGTTCTGGAGCTCTGCGAGATCGAATGAGCGTTCAGCCATACTGCCGAACTAACGGATTCCTGCCGATCAGGCCACAGGGCCCTTGGCACCAACTTTGATTGCCAGATCATCGAAGGCGATCAGTTCGGCAGCCAAAGCTTCGAAACGGTCCAGCGGGACCATGTTCGGACCGTCCGACGGTGCGTTATCCGGATCTTCGTGGGTTTCGATAAAGACGGCATCCACACCGACCGCCACAGCCGCACGACCCAGAACCGGAACGAACTGGCGTTGACCGCCCGAAGACGTACCCTGACCGCCCGGTTGCTGCACGCTGTGGGTGGCATCGAACACGACAGGGCAACCGATAGCCTTCAGTTCGGGAAGGGCGCGCATGTCGCTGACGAGGGTGTTGTAGCCGAACGAAGCACCACGTTCGCACGCCATGACGTTGAGATTGCCTGCACCCGTGATCTTGGAGATCACGTTCTTCATGTCCCAAGGGGCGAGGAACTGACCCTTCTTGACGTTGATCGCCTTGCCCGTCTTGGCCGCGGCCAGCAGCAGGTCGGTCTGACGGCATAGGAAGGCCGGAATCTGAAGGACGTCGACATATGGAGCCACAGCTTCGCACTGGGCCTCCGAGTGTACATCCGTCAGGGTCGGCAGACCGACCGTTTCGCGGATTTCCTTGAAGATCGGCATAGCCGCTTCGAAGCCGATACCGCGCGCCGCCGAGGCGCTGGTGCGGTTGGCCTTGTCGAAGCTGGTTTTGTAGATGATGCCGACGTTCAGACGCTCGCCGATCTCTTTCAGGCGCCGGGCCGTCATCAGGGCATGTTCGCGGCTTTCCATCTGGCAGGGGCCGGCGATGAAGACGATGCGGTTGCCGCCGCCAATGACGACCGGCTTGGCAAGACCGTCAGACAGGGTGATGACAGAGTTGGGTTGGGTCACGGCGAAACCTTCAAATTCACGATTCGACGCACGTCCTGCGTCGTAGGGTTGGCCGTTAGGTGGCGTCCCTCGTGTCGGAACGCAAGTTATCACGCGCTCACCTTTGGTGACCACTCTGACACAATCATTTCAAACGACACGATTTCCGATCGTGATACGGATACCGAATGACCCAATCTGTCTCGCCTGTGATCACCGCTGCAGAGTTGGCAGCCATTCTCGACAACGATGACCCGCGCGTCATTGATGCCAGTTGGTGGATGGATAAACGGGACGCGCGCCTCGACTTCGCCGAAGCACATATTCCCGGAGCGACGTTCATGGACGTGGACGCCGTGTCCGATCCTGCATCGGCTCTTCCCCACACATTCCCGACTGCGGCCCATTTTGCGGAAACAGTCGGCGGACATGGCATTTCCAATGACAGCCACATCGTCGTCTATGACACTCAAGGTCTGTTTTCCGCAGCGCGCATGTGGTGGCTGTTCAAGACGTTCGGGGCCTGCAAGGTGCAGGTTCTGGACGGCGGTTTGCCCAAATGGCTGGCAGACGGCCATGCTGTCGAAATAGGCCAAGCACGCCCGCGACCGGCCGCCCGGTTCGAGCCCTCGCAGGATCAGTCCGCAGTCGCCTATCTGGACGACGTGAAGGCCGCCTTGGGCACATTTACGCAGATTATCGATGCGCGCGGTGCGGCACGCTTCAATGCTCAGATGGCAGAGCCGCGCCCCGGTGTGCGCAGCGGCCATATGCCCGGCGCGCTGAACCTGCCTTTCGGCAACCTCCTGAATGCTGATGGCACAATAAAAGGCGGCTCCGAACTGGAAGCCGCCTTCAAAGAAATCGGTGTCGATTTTGATCGTCCCGTCATCACCAGCTGTGGCTCCGGCGTTACTGCCGCAATCCTGACGTTGGGTCTGGAACTGCTAGGTAAGCCATCTCAGCTTTATGACGGATCGTGGACCGAATGGGGGAGCCGCGAGGACACCCCCATCGAGCCCTAGGCATCAGGCCGTAGCCACAACCGGTTCGGTGCCTTGATCGGCGTCCGGCGTGTCTTCCTCGCCGCGCGACACGAGTGTCGCTACAACGAGGTCGCCCGATACATTCAGCGTGGTGCGGCACATATCCAGGAAGCGATCGACGCCGAGGATCAGGCCGATACCTTCCGGGGGAACGCCGACGATGCCGAGGATCATGGCCACCACCGGCAGCGAGCCAGCCGGAACCCCAGCCGTGCCGATACCGCCGAGGATACAGATCATCATCACGACGAACTGCTGACCGAGGCTGAGGTCAACGCCAAAGAACTGGGCGAGGAACAGCACGGTCACGCCTTCAAACAGCGCGGTGCCGTTCTGGTTGGCGGTTGCGCCAACGGTCAGAACGAAGCGGGCGATCTTGCGCGGCAGGCCGAGGTTCTCCTCAGCGACGCGCAGCGAGACCGGAAGGCTGGCATTCGACGATGCGGTCGAGAACGACACCACGATGGCTTCGCGGATGTCCTTGAAGAAGGTCACCGGATTGCGGCCGCCCATGGTCCAGATCAGCAGCGGATAGACGACGAACATGTGGATCGCCATTGCGCCCACAGCTACACCGACGAACGCTGCCAGACGTACCAGCAGATCCCAGCCAAATAGAGCCGCCAGATTGAACATCAGGCAGGCGATGGCATACGGGGCCAGCTTAATGACCAAGCCGATCAGCTTCATCATCACTTCGAAGACGCCCTCAAGGGTCTTCAGCAGGTGGTCGGTGGCGCTGTTGCGCACCATGACGACGCCAATGCCGAACAGCATGGCGAACACCATGACCGGCAAGATCTGGTTCTCAGCAGCAGCCGCGAAGACGTTGGTCGGGACCAGGTCGAGGAAGAACTCGCCCGCCGAACCACCGGCCTTTGCATTTTCTACGATATTGGCTGCACCGGCCTTGCCCTGATCCAGCAGTTGCTGGGCCACAGCCGGATCGACACCGTCACCCGGACGGAAGACGTTCACCATCACCAGACCGATGAGGACGGCAACGGCCGACACCAGCACGGTGAACAGCAGGCTCTTGATACCGGCGCGGCCGAGAACCTTCAGGTCCCCCATCTCGGCTACACCGACGACGAGCGCCGAGAACAGCAGCGGCAGAACCAGCATGAACAGCAGGCGCAGGAACAGTTGGCCGATCGGACCGGTCACATTGGTCGTGACCCACTGGACCCAATAAGAATCGCCGCCCACCGTCGTATTGACCACAAGACCGCCGGCGAGGCCGACGACAAAGCCGATCAACATCAACATATGCAGTGGCAGGCCGCGTTTGGATGCCTGATCCATGAATCCCCCTTACAAAACTGGATTATGCCGCCTAGCGGATAGGTAAGCCGTAAATCAAGCCACCCTGTGATGCGCTCCATTGAGCGTTCAGTCCACGCTCCAAATCGAGCGGTGATTGGTGACCAATGTTCTTTTCGAAAATCTCGCCATAGTTGCCTTCGGCCGCGATAGCATCGCGCGCCCAGGTGCGGCTCAAACCCAAGCGAGGACCGAAGTCCCCTTCAAAGCCGAGCAGGCGGCTAACGTCCGGAGAGCCTTCATCCTCTTTGATGGACTTGGCATTGGCTTTGGTAACGCCCATTTCCTCTGCGGATATAAGGGCATTCAGCACCCATCGCACGATGGCGGTCCAACGCTCGTCACCGGCTCTGACGACCGGTCCCAGCGGTTCTTTGGACACCACTTCAGGCAGGACAATGTGCTGCTGTGGGTCGGTCATAAGGCTACGCGCGGCAGCCAGTGACGACACGTCGCCCGTAAGCGCATCACACCCTTCCCGCGCGTAAGTCCGACGTGCTTCTTCCTCGCTGGGAGCGACGACAGGGCGAACATCAATTCCGCGTGTACGGAAATAGTCCTCCGCATTTAGTTCGCTGGTTGAGCTTCCGTGGACACAGATGCGAGCTCCATTCAGCTCGGTCGCGCTCGCGAGATTGAGTGCGCGGCGCACCAGGAAGCCCTGACCGTCGTAGTAATTGATTCCCGCGAAGGCCAAATCGCCGCCGGTGTCGCGGCTCATCGTCCAGGACGTGTTGCGCCATAGAACGTCCACACGTCCCTCTTTCAGCGCGTTAAAGCGTTGTGCAGATCCCAGCGGCACAAAGCGGACGGCGTTCGGGTCACCTAATACAGCCGCTGCAGTCGCTCGACAGAAATCGACATCGAAACCGCGCCACTGGCCTCGGTTGTCCGTATAGGCAAAGCCCACCAAGCCTTCATGAACACCGCAAATCAGGTGGCCGCGCGATTTGATCCGCGCAAGCGTGGGACTGGCATGGACGATCTCCGGAAGATCATCTGCCGCCGAAGGTACGGAAGTGTGCTCGTTACCCGCTGTCTTTGTATCGCGCTGACAGCCGGCCAGCACCAGAGACGCCGCTATAGCAACGATCAAACCCACTTTGCGTGCGCGTGACGTCTCTTCCATACGCAAATCTCCTGCGGCAGCATGCACCCTCGGGTCTTTAGACCTCTGTATTCGGCAAGCTGCAACCTAGGATGCCAATGAGCGACCCCAAAGACAGTCCACACGGCCTTGCCACACGCATAATTTCCACGGCGACCCGTCGGGGTCAGGGTCGGAGACCGGTAAATCCTCCCATCGAGCGCGCCTCGACCATGCTCAGCGACGATCCCGCGCAAATGAACAGTTCGCGCGACGGTCCGGTCTATGGACTGGAGGGCGGCAGCGCTGCGCAGCAGCTTCGTCGCGTCCTGAGCAATATGGAGGGCGCAACCGACAGCTTTATCGTGCCCTCGGGCCTTGCCGCGGTAACCGTCCCGCTGACCGCAGTGCTCCGCCCCGGCGACGAGGTTGTATGTACCGATGCTGTCTATGGTCCCACGCGCCGCTTCCTGACGCGGCATATGGCGGACCGTGGGGTCACCACGCGCTTTCATCCGGCGGACGCGACGGCTGCCCAGATCATCGAATGTCTCACGCCGAGTACCCGTATCGTCATAATCGAAGCCCCCGGATCACTGACGTTCGAGGTGGTCGATATGGCTGCAATCGGTTTGGCCTGTCGGGAACGCGGCATCATTACTGTGGTCGACAACACATGGGGTGCGGGTCTGGCCTACCGACCGCTTGAGCATGGCTTGGATATTAGTGTGCAGGCGCTGACCAAATATGTGGGCGGGCACTCCGACATTCTGATGGGCAGTATTTCGGTGCGCCATCCCGCATTAGCCCAAACCGTTTTTGAGACGATCGACGACAATGGCTGGCATGTCTCGCCGGACGATGCCTGGCTGGCATTGCGCGGCGTGCGTACCTTGCCCGTGCGTTATCGTAGCCAGTTCCAGTCAGCTATGAAGGTGGCCGCTTGGCTGGAGACGCGTCCAGAAATCTCCCGCGTGCTCTATCCGCCCCTGCCCTCGTCTCCCTATCACGGACTTTGGCGGGACCAGTTCGACGGCGGAGCGTCCCTGATTGGCGTGGTAATGAAGGGCGGCAACCGTTCGGACGCGCATCGCCTGATGTCGGCGCTCAGCCTCTTCGGAATGGGCTATTCGTGGGGCGGGTTCGAGAGCTTGATCACCAATGACACCTCCCAGTTGGAATGGCGTGTCCACCAGCAGGCTTTGGAGGGGGAAATCCTGCGCCTCCACATTGGGTTGGAGGACGTTGATGACCTTATCGCCGATCTGGATCGTGGACTAAGCGTCTGGAGCACCTAAAGCCGGGTTTACGCGCGTTACGGCGGCGTCCACACTTCGAGCGTCCGATTCCCGCCCGCCCCATGATGTGTTGATGCCCACCTTCTACGAATTCTTCGCTGGCGGCGGCATGGTGCGTCAGGGCCTCGGGCCTGACTGGCACTGTGTGTTCGCCAATGACTTCGATGCCAAGAAAGGCCTGTCTTATCAGGCCAACTGGGGCACTGGCGGCGAACTGCTCGTCAGTGACATCCGCAAAGTCGAGACGTCCGACCTCGCCGGTCGTGCCGACATGTGTTGGGGCAGCTTCCCCTGTCAGGACCTTTCGCTAGCGGGTTGGGGAAAGGGGTTGGCTGGAGAGCGGTCTGGCACTTTCCACGTCTTCTGGTCCCTGATCGAGCGACTCAAGGCCGAGAAACGCGCGCCGCGAATGGTGGCAGTCGAAAATGTCTGTGGCGCGCTGAGTTCGCGTGGCGGCGAGGATTTCATCCGCATCTGCCAAAGTTTCGCGGACGCGGGTTATCGCTTTGGCGCTTTGGTGATCAACGCCGATCAGTTCGTGCCCCAGTCGCGCCCACGCCTGTTCGTCATCGGGGTTGCCGAGGATCTCGTCATCCCTGAAGAGCTGGTCTCTCCTGAGCCCATCGCGCCATTCCACAACGCGCCGCTGCGTCGCGCCGCGTCCAAACTGCCCGACGCCGTACGCGAACAGATGGTTTGGTGGAACTTGCCGATCCCGCCACGTCGCGCACAGGACTTCGTCGACCTGATCGAGGATCGTCCCAAGGGCGTCGAATGGCATTCGGCTGAGGAAACTCGCGCGCTTTTGGCAAAGATGTCCGACGTGAACCGCGCCAAGGTTACGGCTGCCAAGCGTGCAGGACGCCGGATGGTCGGCGGCATCTATAAGCGTACGCGCCGCCTGCCCGACGGCACCAAGGTTCAGCGCGCCGAAGTGCGCTTCGACGATGTAGCCGGTTGCCTGCGCACACCTTCCGGGGGTTCCAGCCGCCAGATCATTATGGTCGTGGACGGACGCCGCATCCGCACGCGCCTGATCTCTCCGCGTGAAACGGCTCGCCTGATGGGGCTGCCTGATACCTATCGCCTGCCTAAAAACTACAACGACGCCTATCACCTGACCGGAGACGGTGTTGCCGCGCCCGTGGTCGACCACTTGGGCCGGTATCTGTTCGAGGCTCTGCTGGAAGCATCAGGCCAGCAGGTCGAAAAAATACCCGACGCTATGGAGCGCCGGGTGAAAGGTATTCAGTGATGGTGGGTGTCTCTAAGAAATTCAGAGAACGTCCCTAGATCGTGCTGCTTTGGTTAACAAAAGGTTAACCGTAAAGATTTCATTACCGAACGACTACATATCGACGGGCAACCACGTCGTTTGCACAGCCTTTCCACCGAGATTACGCGTCAGTAGCCAACCACCGCCGACTATCTGGGGCGGTGATTCCAGTCGCCCTACGCCGGGGAAATCATAACTTCTGTCACCCACCGCGATAGCTGTGGCCGATGCCCCGCCCGTCGCGGCCAAAACCCAGCGCCCCTCTCGATCCGGACGTGGCGTGTAGGTTTCCTGACCGATGCGAACTTTCGGTCCGGTATTTGACGTGGTCCGGCCGGACAGGATCAACACCACCCCATCGGTATCGACGGAATCGAGCGGCCCACTTTTACCAAGCCTCTGGCTGGCCTCTCCATCCAGAACGGTTACCGCCAGAGGCGCTTCACCCGGCACGAGATAAAGCACCCCCTGCCCGTCAATGAAGGTTTGCCCCACCTGCGCTTTCGGTTTCAGTGCAATGCCCGTGGACGGCGCATCCAGTTCAATAGTGAACTTACCGTCGCGATCCGCATTCGCCGCAAAAACAGTGCCCTCAGCGCTGGATAACACCACCCTACCACTCGGCTCTGCAACACCTGAAAGTGCCACTCGAAGGCCGTCCCAACGGGCAGATTCGACCGTCGGTGGCCGCTGCCAGTCCGATCCGGCAGAGCGTTGTCCACCCACCTGATCGGCCTCGGACTTGCACCCCGACAAGGCCATGAGGGATACAAGCGCGGCGGCGGCCATTGATTTGGCCGACATGCAACGTTTCATCTTTCCATCCCCCTCGAATTCTCTTCTAGATAGATGCTCGCCCCATTACATGGGAAATATCCTTCTTTTCCCCCAATTATGATTGCCATGACTGTACTGAAATCCACTGTCGCGCCCTATGAAGGTCAATCGGTATGCCTGTTCTGCGCATCGTCCGATGGCAATGACCCCGTCTATCTGGAGGCAGGCCGCGAGTTTGGACGCCGTACGGCCGAAGAAGGCTGGCGACTGGTCTATGGTGGTGGTGGCGTGGGCCTGATGGGTGCTGCTGCGCGCGCGTCTCATGCCATTGGTGGTCGCGTCGTAGGCATTATGCCGGGCTTTCTGCGCAGCCGCGAACGTCTGTTCGACGAGGTCGAGACGGTGGTCGTGGAGTCCATGCACCAGCGCAAGCAGATGATGTATGACGAATCCGACGTGTTCGTCGTCGCTCCTGGGGGCATCGGCACCCTCGAAGAAGTGGTGGAATTGCTGTCGTGGAAGCGATTGGACCTGCACGCCAAGCCGGTGATTTTCCTCAATATCAACGGCTTCTGGGATTCGTTCTTCAAACTGGTTGAAGACACAGTCAACGCCGGCATGACACCCGCCAGCTTCCTGGAGGCCTACACCGTGGCCGACAGCGTCGAAGACGCCATTGCCCAGATGACATCCGCTGAGGACACCCCCCATATCCGTCACGATCCGAGAGGGGCTGCGACAAACTGATCGCTGGTAACAGATCGACGTTCAGTTAGGTTGACAGTAGTCAAAAAAGACGCACAACTCCCGATCCAGAGGTCCGGAGAACGGGCCCCCGTTCAGGAGATTTACTATGCGTGCCCTCACCCTCGCGGCGGCCATTCTGATTGCTGGCCCCGCTTTTGCCGAAGCTCCGGTCACCCGCGCTACGCTGGCTGACGCGTCCAAGGCTCCAGCCGGTCGTGTCATCATCGACGGCGCGAGCTGGAGCTGCGAAGGCGAAGCCTGCGTTGCTACGGGCGGCTCGGCCCAACCGGCAACCCGCGCCTGCCGCCGCGTCGTTGCCCGCATCGGCAAGGTTTCGGCCTTTTCCTACAAGGGTCAGGAACTGAGCGCCGAACAGATTGCGGCTTGCAACGCCTGATCTGACCCGATCCGAATACGAAAAAGGCCGCCCCGTCAGGAGCGGCCTTTTTTATTGGTTTGTTGTTCGGCCGTTAGGCTGTTTCGCCCTTCAGGCGAGCGACGATGCGCTCACGGCTGATCATCGGCACAATCGCACCCATGTCTGGACCATGCGGCTGACCCGTCAGCGCCAGACGCAACGGCATGAACAGGCTCTTGCCCTTGGCACCGGTCTCGGCCTTTACGGCACCGGTCCAAACAGACCAGACGTCCGCATTGATGTCTTCCGGCAGCAGCTTGAGAGCGGCTTCGGCGAAGGCTGCATCTTCGATCACCGGCGTAATCGGGCCGTTGATGATGGCAGCCATACCCACGACTTCCTTGAAGAAGTGCAGGTTCGGGCGGACGGCGTTCCAGAACGCCTCACCCAGATCCACGCCCAGTTCGGCCAGACGCGGCTGGGCCACGGCGTAATCCATGACCTGCAGAGCCTGAGCATTCAGGCGGCCCAGGTCGGCTTCATCGTAACGCGCAGGCGAGCGGCCCATCTTCGAGAAGGAGAAGGCTTCGCCCAGTTCCTTCATTGAAGGGGCGACCTCGAGGTTGTCCGAAGTGCCGATCTTGCCGAGGTGGCTGGTGATCGCAATCGGCTCATACCCGTCGGCGCGCATGTCCATAATCGCCAGCGAGCCCAGACGCTTGGACAGCGCCGAACCATCGGCACCGACGAGCAGCGGCATGTGCGCGAAGCCCGGAACCTTGGCACCCAGCGCTTCGAAAATCTCGATCTGCGCGCCGGTGTTGGTGACGTGGTCTTCACCGCGGATGATATGGGTGATTTCCATATCGATGTCATCGACCACCGACGGCAGGGTGTAGAGGAACAGGCCGTCAGCGCGGATCAGAACCGGATCCGACATCGAAGCCGTGTCCACCTCAGCGTGACCACGGGCGAGATCTTCCCACGACACGCGCTTGCCTTCCAGTTTGAAGCGCCAGTGCGGGGTGCGGCCCTCAGCCTCGTAGGCGGCCTTCTGCTCCTCGGTCAGGCTCAGAGCTGCGCGATCGTAGATCGGCGGCAGGCCGCGCGACAGTTGCACCTTGCGACGCAGGTCCAGCTCTTCCGACGTCTCGTAGCAAGGGTAGAGGCGGCCCGAAGCCTTCAGCTTCGCAGCGGCTTCCTCATAGCGGTCAAAGCGCTTCGACTGGTTGTAGCGCTCGTCCCATTCCATACCGAGCCACTTCAGGTCGATCTCGATGTTGTCTTCCGACTCCTTGGTCGAGCGGACCAGGTCGGTGTCGTCAATGCGCAGCACGAACTTGCCGCCCTGCCCCTTGGCGAACAGATAGTTCACCAGAGCGGTGCGAACGTTACCGACGTGCAGTTTACCCGTCGGAGACGGGGCGAAGCGGACCTTGACGGACATGATAGCCTTTGACCTCAAAACGAGGCGGTTAGGTCGCGCTCTCGACCCTCGAAGTCAAGGCGCGAGGCGGATTATTGCCCCCGTCCGATATTCTGAAACGAAGAATGGCCGCTGAAACCAGGTTCCGCGGCCATTCCCGTTTTACTTTAGTCGTCGCGGTGAACGCGTTCGCGGCGTTCGTGTCGCTCTTGCGCTTCGACCGACAGGGTTGCCGTCGGGCGGGCTTCGAGACGTCCCAGACCGATAGGCTCACCGGTCTCTTCGCAATAGCCGTAGCTGCCGTCCTCGATGCGGCGCAGCGCGTCGTCGATCTTGGAGATCAGCTTGCGCTGGCGATCCCGCGTCCGCAGTTCGAGCGCGCGGTCCGCTTCGGACGATGCACGATCCACCAGATCGGGATGATTTTCTGTTTCGGCTTTTAGATTGGTCACCGTGCCTCTGGCTTCGAGAAGGATGTCTTCCTTCCACTGCAGAAGCTTGGCCTTGAAATAGGCCAGCTGCCGTTCATTCATGAACGGCTCGTCGTCCGACGGTCGATACTGGACCGGCGTGGGATGAACCAAAGAAGCGGTTGCGTTCATTAGCTTAACGCTCGTTTCCATCGCGCCCCCCTGTGGCGCAAGGCGGCGTATAGGGAAGGTCTGAGCCCGTAGCAATCCCGTTCGCGTTTCCGTGATACGGCAAAGCCTGCATGATCAGTGGATAACACGGCAATTACAAACGCAGATTGTACGACCTTGGTCGAACAATAATGCGGAAATTTCAGGACTTAACGCCCACTCCGTCCCCCTGCCTTGGCGATCTCGACGGCTGCCCGCAGATCGATCTGATCTAACAAGGTTTTAAGGTCGCCCTCTTCGCCTTCGGGGCGAGATTCAGCCATAGCGCGAGCTAAAGCCTGCAAATTGACGCTCGACGACTCACCTCCGAGCAGCGCCAATTTCAGCTCGTCGAGCTTATCGAGCAGGTTCGATCCGCGACGAATGGCACGGCGACGACGCTCCATCGGGTCCTCTACGCCTTGCAACGCCATAAGCGCCGACATGCCCGCAACGCCGGAGGCCGCGCTGGCGGCACTGGTTGCGCTGGACGACGCTGCACCCGTAGAACCCGGAAGACTAAAGCCCGCGCCCGTACGCGACGACGGACGAGACGTCGGGGTTGTGGACGGGCCGCCTACACCATTGACCTTCATCAGTCTTAACTCCTGCCTACCCCTGCAAGCTCTGCTATCAGGCTGAAATCTTGGTTAACGCCCCGGCATTTTTTGCCGCACACCCGCTCCGCCTCAGAGCGTGGCATTGATTTTATTCGGAAAATTATTCGGCACGAAGTTCGCATGGTTAATCGCGAACACCAAACAGGGACGCCTGTCTTATGTCGAAGTTTCTTACCACCTTTATGGCTCCGGTTGCAGCCCTCGCACTCATTGCGTCTGCAGCGGTCCCGTCCTTGGCCCTCGCCCAGTCGCGCATCAAGGATGTCGCGACGGTAGAAGGCGTCCGTAGCAATCAGCTGATGGGCTACGGTCTGGTGGTCGGTTTGAACGGCACAGGCGACTCCCTTCGCAACTCTCCCTTCACGCGCCAGTCGGTGGAAGGGATGATGGAGCGTCAGGGCGTCAACATCCGCGGCTCAACGGCCAATACCAAGAACGTCGCTGCGGTGATCATCACCGCCGAACTGCCCCCGTTCGCGGTTCCCGGCTCGCGCCTTGATGTGACTGTATCGGCCATGGGCGACGCCAAGAGCCTACTCGGCGGCACGCTTATGGTAACGGCGCTGCAAGGGGCTGACGGCCAAGTTTACGCCGTCGCACAGGGTGCCGTGCAAACAGGGGCTGTTTCGGCTTCGGGCGGATCAGGCTCGTCCATTACGCGTGGCGTGCCGACGGCGGGCCGCATCTCGTCTGGCGCAGTCGTTGAACGCGAAACGGGTTTTAGCCTCCAGAACATGGATGTGCTTCGTCTCGCACTGCGCAACCCTGACTTCACCACCGCCCAGCGCGTCGCCGCATCCATCAACGCCAACTTCCCGGGCACCGCATCGGCGGAGAACGGCACGGTCATCTCTCTGCGCGCACCGCAGGGCCAGTCCATCGCCAACTTCATCAGCAGCGTCGAGAACATGCCGGTTCAGGTCGACAGCCCGGCCAAGGTCGTGATCGACGAGGTCAATGGCGTGATTGTCATGGGCGAAGCAGTCCGCATATCCACCGTCGCTATCGCACAGGGCAATCTGACCGTATCGGTGCAGGAAACCCCCGCCGTCAGCCAACCCAACGCTTTCAGTAACGGCCAGACCGTCGTCACCCCCCAGTCGTCGGTTCAGGTCGAAGAGGAAACCGGCCGCCGTATGCAGATTGTCGGCGGCAAGACGTCACTCTCGTCGCTGGTCAACGGTTTAAACGCCCTGGGCGTCAGCCCGCGCGACATGATCTCCATCCTGCAGGCCATCAAGGCCGCAGGTGCACTACAAGCCGACATCGAGGTCATCTAATGGATGCCAACTCAGTTTCCCCCGCTCTGCTCCGTCCGGCCAGCATGTTTCCAGCTCCCGGCGAGGACATGTCCGAAGCTGCGATGCGCAAGGTCGCAACGGATTTCGAGGCCAGCTACCTCTCACAGATGCTCAAGCCCATGTTTGAAGGGTTGAAGTCGGACGGGCCCTTTGGCGGTGGTGCCGGCGAAGAGATGTGGCGCGGCTTCCTCGTCGAGGAGATGGGCAAACAGACCGCTCGCGCTGGGGGCGTCGGACTGGCCGACACGGTTCTGTCGCACATGCTCAAGGCCCAGGAGGGTCTGGTATGATGCTGGACCCCGAAATGGCGGGCCTGCAGGTCCAGAAGCTGATTTCTCTGACGGAGCAGCTGGATCAACGTCTTCGCACCGAATTGGAACTCATCCAGTCGAATAAAGCTGCCCACATTGCGCACGGCATGGCCCAGACAGCAGACCTCGCCAACGAATATCGCCGCGAGTCTGCCCGCGTTAAGGCCTCGCCCGGTTTGATCGCGAACGCGCCGATGGACCTAAAGCGCGCGCTGGTTGCGGCGACCGAGGCGTTCGACGCCACTCTGGCGACCCATTCGGAGGCCGTAGAGGCCGCTCGCCGGATTTCGGAAGGGCTGGTCCGCACCATCGCCAACGAGGTCGCAGGGGCCCGCGCCATGGGCACAGGATACGTCGCCTCGGGTCACGCAGCGGCCGGTGACGGGCGTGCTGTCGCACTCGATCGAAAGGCTTGAGCGGTCAAGCTTAGCCATACCGGGTTGCGTAGCGATACCTCTGCCGTCATTGTGACGCACAACAATGTCCACCCAACAGCGTTGATTCCAGCTTATGTCGCTCGCTCCGCGTCTATTGGGTCTGGCCTTTGCGGCCGCGGATTCCCTTGTCGAGCTCGACGCTAGGGGAGTCGTTCGCTTCGCTCTGGGGGCCGGCCCCACTTCATCCATGCCGGTTGCGTCATGGGTTGGGCATTCGCTCGCCGACTTGCTGACACCGGATACTGCAGCTCAACTTCGCGACACGCTGAGCAAACTCCAGCCGGGCCAACGCAGCAGCTCTCTCCATATCGAGATCGATTGCGGGCACGGCGTGATCCGTCAGGCGCACCTGCACGCCTTCAAACTGCCCGAACTGGCTCCGGCCGTGTCGTGCTCGCTAACCTACATCACGCACAAGGCGAACGCTGGAGCGGCAGCCCTGCCCGAGGGCATTGCGGACGCCCAGGAACTGATGGGCGAACTGCGTCAGCGGCTGGCAAATCATTCTGCAGACGAACTCAAGACCATGTCCCTGTCGTTCGTCGATGTCGGCGGCATGGAAAACGTGTCGAGTGACAAACAGGCGTCGATATATTCGGGACTCTATTCCGTCCTGCGCTCCATTTCTCTCGGCGGCGAATGTGCAGGCCGCATATCGGGATCGCGTTATGCCGTTGTCAGCCAGACCAACAATGGTCGCGACATAGAAGCAGAGTTGAAGGCCGTCGGTACTATGGAAGGTGTTCCTCTATCCGCCTCGGCCCAACAGACCCCTATCGGTACCGATGCAGCCGCCGCCTTGCGTGCCATGCGCTTCGCCATCGAGGCCTGTCTGCGCGAAGATATCGATAATCCGGCAACCGGCTTTGCCGAAATGCTGGAGCGCACGCTGAAAGACGCAGAGCGTTTCCGCAATACGGTACGCGACCGTAACTTCAGCCTGCACTACCAGCCCATTGTCGATCTGAAGACACGCGCGGTCCATCACTTCGAAGCCCTGTCACGCTTCCCGAACTCCACCGGTCCCGGCCCTGCGATCAAAATGGCCGAGGAACTGGCCCTGATCGAAGCCTTCGATCTTAGCGTGGCGGAAATGGCTGTACGTAAGCTGCGCGCACCCGGTAGCGGCCTGCTGAAGTTCGCAATCAATGTTTCGGGTGCGTCACTGTCTAACGATGCCTATGTCACGGCCTTGCTGGCCATGACGGCATCGACGCCCGAAGTACGCAAGCGCTTGTTGGTCGAAGTGACCGAGACTGCTGCGCTTGCGGAAATCGCCTCTGCCAACCGGCGCCTGAGCGGCCTTCGCGATGTGGGCATCAAAATCTGTATCGACGATTTCGGCGTGGGCTCGGCCAGCTTTGACTATTTGCGCGGCCTGAACGCTGACATTGTGAAGATTGACGGCTCCTTGATCCGGGACATCGTTTCCGAGCCCCGTATCCGCACCCTGATCAGCCATGTCGTCGAACTGGGCCGTTCCCTCGGCTTGGAAACTGTCGGCGAGATGGTCGAGACTGAGGATCAGGCCAAGGCCCTGCAAGAACTGGGCGTCGATTATGCCCAAGGGTGGCTGTTCGGGCGCGCAGAGCCGGAGCCGCGCACCCAGATTGGTCCTTCTATAGTTCGCGCCCGTCGCCGCGGCGCAACCGAGAGCTGGGGCTAAGGCTGATTTCCTGATCGATGCCGATGGCGTCCAGGAAATGGCGGTCATGGCTGACCACAATCAGCACACCGTCATAGGCTTTGAGCACCTGCTCCACCGCTTCGACCGAATTCAGATCCAGATGGTTGGTCGGCTCGTCCAGCAACAGGAATTTGGCCGCTGGTTTACCCGCAACAACGCAGGCGAGCCCTGCCCTGACCCGCTCACCACCGGACAGCTCGCTCACACGTTTCTGGGCTGCCTTATTCCGAAACAGAAAACGAGCCAGCGCCGCCTGCGCCTCTTCCACCGTACCCGTCGGATTGAGGCGCAGCCATGCGTCCCGCAAAGTCTCGTCGTTCCGCAGGATTGAAAAATCCTGGTCCAGCAGTACAGGCTTGATGGTGCATTCCAGTGTCCCTGCCGAGTGGGAGATTTGGCCCGTTAAGGCACGAAGCAGGCTGGATTTGCCGCTTCCATTCGGTCCGCTCAAAGCCACGCGCACGGGGCCTCTGAGATGGACATCCACGGGATCGAACAAGCGCCCGCCGCCGAGGTCAACTTCCACTCCCTCAAGTCTCAACACATCGGCACCGGCAGAAAGCCCCGTCGAGACGACAGGGATATCCAGTGCCTGCACGCGTTCCAACGCCTGCTGTGCCTCGGTGACGCGGGCTTGACCGTCTTCCAGACGTCTAGAAGCCTGAGCCATCTCCTTGCCTGCAGAGGACTGTGCGGCGGATTTGCGAAGTCCTAGGACGATATTGGGCAAACTGCCTGAACGGGCATTCTGGCGTCCAGCGCTGTCACGCTTGGCGCGACGCTCGCGCATGGCCTGGGTCTCTCGCTCGAGGGTTTCCAATGATCGGGTCGCGCTCTCGGCTGCGGCTTGGGCCGCGTCCAACTCCAGATCACGCTGATGGCGATAGACGTCGTAGTTGCCGCCATAGCTCCGCAGGCCGGAGGGCGAGATCTCAACGATGCGGTCCACCGCCATCAAAACCTCACGGTCGTGACTGGCAATGATCAAGCTACCGTCCCATCCGGCAATGAGATCTAGAACGGCCTGCCGTCTGCGGCCATCGAGATGGTTGGTCGGCTCATCCAACAGAGCCACATCAGGCTCTGCCATCACCATCCCCGCCAGATAAGCGCGGGTTCGTTCTCCGCCGGAAAGGCTGGCGAGTCCGGTGTCGATATCCACATAGGGTAGGCCTACCTTGGCCAGCGCCCGCTCTACCCGCTCTTCTAACGACCAGTCGGCAGTTTCAAAGTCTGCTTCTGTGGCCATGCCCTTAAGAACACGGTCCACGACTGCGATCTGGCTGGCTACACCCAGCGCGTGGGCGACGGTCTCGTCTGGTACCGGCTGGCCGATCTGGGGCAGGGTCCAGACAGTACCGGACACAGTGACGCTCCCCTCATGGACGAGGTTCTCGCCATTGATAGCGCGAAGCAGGCTGGTCTTGCCGCAGCCATTACGACCGACAAGGCCGATGCGTTCGGCACCAAAGGTTAGATTTGCAGGTTCGAAAAGCCTTGTGCCGTCAGTCTTGAGGACGGCGAACAATCCGAGGGTCACGCGTGCGGACGCGGATGGGTTTTGGCTTGGGTTGAGCGGCATTGAGCACCAGAAGCAGCGAGGCAGACAACACGGTTACGGTTGCGATGGCCAGGGCGCTGATCATGGTGTTCGAGCTCCTCTACAAAAAAATGCTCGAAGGGAGGATGGGGTCTGGTCACACGCTGCGCAAGTGCAAAACGCCCCATTTCGGCAAATCCAAGCGTCGCGCGCTTTGGTAAACCCGCCCGCAATGCCTATGTAGGGGCTATGAGCAGCGGCCACCGTCAGACACTAAGCTTCACCGTGCAAACGCCGGAGGATCGGCTGGAAGCCGTCGCCCGTCGCACGGCTGCAACAGAGAAACTCCGGCAAGAGACCGGCATCTCCGAAAACCTCATCGACCAGTTGGTGGAAGCGTTTTACGAGCGCGTCCGCGATGACGAGATGCTGGGCCCCATCTTCTCTGCCCGGATCGAGGACTGGGGGCCGCATCTGGCGCAAATGAAGTTGTTCTGGTCCTCGGTGGCTCTGTCGACAGGGGTCTATCAAGGCCGTCCGATGCCCAAGCATCTGAAGCTACCCATCGATGCGCGCCATTTTGACCGCTGGCTTCAACTGTTCGAATCCACCGCCAGCACACTTTGCACTCCACTTCAGGTCGAGCATTTTCTGGTACGCGCTCGCCGCATCGCCCAAAGCCTCGAGCTTGGCGTGGCCAATGCCAACGGGATTATGCTCGACAATGGCCAACGCTATATGCGCGCTGTGGAGGCGTGGCAGCCGGAGTGAGGCTTTCGTCGAGCACGACTCGACTAAAGTTCCACTTTTGTTCTAGATGATCCGAAGCGTCCGAATTCCCATATAAGCCGCTTCGCAGACGAACCTGTTCCCCTTCTCCCGCGTTCACGGGCCCTGATGATCGAAAAGCATAACAACATCCGTGTGCGCGGCGCGCGCCAGCACAACCTGAAGAATGTCGACATCGATATTCCGCGCGACAAGCTGGTGGTCATGACCGGCCTCTCGGGTTCGGGCAAATCCTCGCTGGCGTTCGATACGATCTACGCCGAGGGTCAGCGTCGCTACGTCGAAAGCCTTTCGGCCTATGCGCGCCAGTTCCTCGAGCTGATGGGTAAGCCGGATGTGGACCTGATCGAGGGCCTGTCTCCGGCCATTTCGATCGAGCAGAAAACCACATCCAAGAACCCGCGCTCCACCGTCGGGACCGTGACGGAAATCCACGACTACATGCGTCTATTGTGGGCGCGTGTGGGTGTTCCCTACTCCCCTGCGACGGGTTTGCCGATTGAAAGTCAGACCATCAGCCAGATGGTCGACAAGCTGTCAGCCTTGCCTGATGGCGAACGCATCCTGTTGCTGGCTCCCGTCGTGCGCGGTCGCAAGGGTGAGTACAAAAAGGAAATCGCCGAGTGGCAGCGTCAGGGCTTCCAGCGCCTGAAAATCGACGGAGAATTCTATTCCATCGAGGACGCGCCGACGCTCGACAAAAAATTCAAGCACGACATCGATATCGTCGTCGATCGCCTCGTCACCAAAGAAGGCCTTGAGAGCCGCTACGCCGACAGCCTGCAGACTGCGCTTGGGTTGGCCGACGGGATTGCCGTGGCTGAATGGGTAAAACCTGCCGAGGGCGAGACCGAGCCTCGCACCCTCACCTTCTCGGAGCGGTTCGCCTGTCCGGTGTCGGGTTTCACGATCACCGAGATCGAGCCGCGCCTGTTCTCGTTCAACAATCCCTTCGGGGCCTGCCCGAAGTGCGACGGCCTTGGCGTAAAACTGGCGTTTGATGCCGATCTGGTAGTGCCTGACCGCGACAAGACCTTGCACAAGGGTGCCATCGCGCCGTGGTCCAAGGGGCAGTCGCCGCTCTATACCCAGACGCTACAGGCGCTGTCGCTGCATTACGGCTTCTCGATGGACAAGCCGTGGCGCGAACTGCCCGAGGACGCCCAGAGGGTCATTCTGCGCGGTACGGGCACGACCAAGATCAAGTTCGTCTACGACGATAATGCGCGCAAATACGAAGTCTCCAAGCCGTTCGAGGGCATTCTCCCGAACCTCGAGCGCCGTTGGCGCGAGACGGACTCCGCTTGGGTTCGCGAAGAACTTGGCCGCTACCAGTCCGAAACGCCGTGTGATGCCTGCGGTGGCAAACGCCTGAAACCCGAAGCACTTGCCGTTAAGGTCGGTGGTGAGGACATTGCCGACATCTCCGAACTGTCCATCAGCAAGGCCTTCCTGTGGTTCTCCACGCTGGAGGACAGCCTGACTGAAAAGCAGATGGAGATTGCGCGCCGTATCCTGAAAGAGATCACAGACCGGCTGCGCTTCCTGAACAACGTCGGTTTGGAATATCTGAATATGTCGCGCTCGTCCGGCACTCTGTCGGGCGGCGAGAGCCAGCGTATCCGTCTGGCCAGCCAGATCGGCTCTGGTCTGACCGGTGTGCTTTACGTTCTGGACGAACCCTCCATTGGCCTTCACCAGCGCGACAACACCCGACTGCTGGAAAGCCTGAAAGGGCTGCGTGACCTCGGCAACTCCGTGCTGGTCGTCGAGCATGACGAGGAAGCCGTCTTGTCGGCCGACTATGTCATCGACATGGGACCGGGCGCGGGCATCAACGGTGGCCACGTGTGCGCCGAGGGTACGCCAGAGCAGATCATGGCCAACCCCAAAAGCCTGACGGGCCAATATCTGACGGGCGAACGCGAGATTGCCCTGCCTGTCGATGGTCGTCGTCCGATCGATCGCAAGCGCATGCTCAAGGTTTCGGGGGCAACCGGAAACAATCTGAAGGATGTCACCGGCGAAATCCCTGTTGGCGTGTTCACCTGCATCACCGGCGTGTCGGGCGGTGGCAAGTCCACCTTTACCATCGAGACCCTGTACAAGGCCGCGGCTCGCCGACTGAACAATGCCTCGGCGGCACCGGCTCACTTTGACCGTATTGAGGGGCTGAACCACTTCGACAAGGTCATCGACATTGACCAGTCGCCGATTGGCCGCACACCGCGCTCGAACCCCGCCACCTATACCGGTGCGTTTAACCCGATCCGCGACTGGTTTGCCGGCCTGCCGGAATCGAAGGCCCGTGGCTATGGGCCGGGGCGGTTCAGCTTCAACGTCAAGGGTGGCCGCTGTGAAGCCTGTCAGGGCGACGGGGTCATCAAGATCGAGATGCACTTCCTGCCGGACGTGTACGTCACGTGCGACGTCTGCAAGGGAAAACGCTACAATCGCGAAACGCTGGAGATCCTGTTCAAAGGCAAGAGCATTTCCGATGTCTTGGAGATGACGGTCGAGGAAGCCGCCCGCTTCTTTGACGCTGTCCCCTCGATCCGGGACAAAATGCTGACGCTAACGCGGGTCGGGCTCGGGTATGTGAAAGTCGGTCAGCCAGCGACCACCCTGTCAGGGGGTGAAGCCCAGCGGGTGAAGCTGGCCAAGGAACTGTCGCGCCGTGCGACTGGCAAGACGCTCTACATCCTCGACGAGCCGACCACGGGTCTGCATTTCGAGGACATTCGCAAGCTTCTGGATGTGCTTCAGGAGTTGGTCGACAACGGCAACACCATCGTCGTGATCGAGCACAATCTCGATGTCATCAAGGTTGCCGATTACATACTGGACTTCGGTCCCGAGGGCGGCGATGGCGGCGGTGAAATCGTCGCGGTCGGTACGCCGGAGGAAGTCGCGGCGAACACCAAGAGCTGGACGGGCCGGTACCTCAAAGAGGTGCTTGAGCGCCATGAAGACCGCCGCAAGGCTCGCGTCGCCGCACTCACGCAGACCAAATCCAAGGCCAAGGCAAAGGCCGGATAGCAAAAAGGCCGGAGATCAGATCTCCGGCCTTTTCATTATCTGAAACACGCTCGCCTCAGGCTTTCCGCGATTTCCAGGCAACCGCCATGGGCGGGTACAAAATGAGCAGCTGTGCCGCGCTCAGGGCCGCGCTGACCACGATCCAGACGAACAGGGCCGCGATCATCGGACCCGATATCGCTGCACTGGTTTCCAGAACACTGAGGCCGCCCGTCAGTGCTGTCAGCGGTGCCGTGACGATGGAGCCGAGGAAGCTAACCGCCAACGAGAGCAGCATGGCGAGCAATACCATTCCCAACAGAGGCCAGAAATGGCCCTTGGTAGCCGCCAAGCTACCAAAGACCACGATCCGTTCCTCGGTCACGGTCATTGGCACCGCCAGGTAAAGTCGAACAGAAACCCAGATAAGAGCCGCCACGACTGCAAGCATAATCGGCAGAGCCGCGATAGCCAGCAGCGGATATCCCCCGGCTGCAAATCCGATCAACACACCGGCCAGCCCGAAGCCGATGATCGCGATTGCGCCAAGCATCAGTCCGACCATCAGATTGACCGCCACCACGCGCAACTCCGTCTTACCCAGACGCAGATAGGAATAGCGGTCGGGAACTGGCGTCAGCACTGCACGCATAATGGCGCACTGCACGATCGAGTTCACAATGAGCGATGGCAGCAGGGTGATTGAAATCAAGCGCCCGTAGGCATTCATCATCGACAGGACTTGCGCCTGGTCTGGCTCCCCGCCCGAACTGACTTGGGAGGCTGCCCGCATGATCTCGCCGAGGGGCTGATAGGTCACCACCAACAGCAATGCCGAAAACACGGCATACACGAGTGCTAGCGCGATAAACATTCTGGGTTCGCGACGCGTGAGGCGAAATCCCTCAAACGCGGCGTCGGTCGGCGAAAATGTCATTTAAGACCCTCGAATTTCAGAGCTGAGCATCAGGTTCGGGCTGCTGCGCAACAGGCGCAGAACCATTGTGATCCAGCTGCTTCCAGATCGAGTACCACGGGCCCATCGTCAAGACGACTTGAGCTCCGGCCAGCACCGCCATCGCGACGAAATAGACCACTAGGCCCGGAATGGTCAGAGCGAGGATCGTTCCAGGTGCTAGATCGAAACTCCATCCAGTCGCGGCACCGACAATCAGCATCGCAATCAGCGCGACGATCATGATCACGACCACGAACACGACCGCAATCAATAGCATCATCAGAAACGCCAGAAGCCCCGCACCCAGAAGCGGCCAGAATCGACCCTTCGTCGCCTGCCAGCCCTCAACAAAGGCGAAGTTACCCTTGTCCAGCGTCGCCGGAATAATCAGTGACGCCCTGATGCCGACCCAAATCGTTGCGGCGATGGCCGCAAGAACCAAGGGCACAGCCACCAAAGCGCCTGCGACCTGAGACACGTAACTCAGCGGGACAACAATCAGACCGATAACAACTGCGGCCACCATAAAGCCAATGCAGATGGCGGCGATCATGCCGAGATAGACTAGAAACACACGCACCTCGTCCATGCCGATGCGCAGACCAAGCCATGCTTTAGTGCGGGTACGTCCCCACATCATGAAACCAACGGCCACATAGATCGGAATAGCCGCGACGACCTGAAGTACGTTGCCCAAGCCGCTCACAGCGTTGACAGCGAGAGACGTTCCCAAACCTAAATCCTCGGGAGTTCCACCACTTGCACCGGCAGCAGCGGCGGCGAGGAAGATTGGCATGAAGGCCAGAAGGATAAAAACAACCGGGACATACATAAGCAGGCCCCATATCGCGACGCGACGGTAATTTTCCTTGAGGAACGTCAGCGAGTCAGTGACTGCCGTCCATGGATCGAATGTTGCTGCAGTCATAAGCCGCTCCCCGTTTGATTCCGCCAGAGCCTATATCAACGTATAGCCGCATGACAGCGAGGCCATTGATCGGTAGAAGCGCCCTCATGTCCACCACCTCCCCTATTCGCCCCGTCCACGTTATTGGCGGCGGCATGGCCGGCTCGGAAGCTGCTTGGCAGATCGCCAATTCGGGCGTGCCGGTAACCCTTCACGAAATGCGCCGCGACGAAGCCGGTGCAGACGGTGAAGTCGTCAAGGTTCGTACCGACGCGCACCAGACCGCCGGCTTTGCCGAGCTGGTCTGCTCCAACTCGTTCCGCTCGGACGATTGGGAATACAACGCTGTCGGCTTGTTGCACCAAGAGATGCGCGAGCTGAACTCGATTATCATGGCATGCGGTCATGAACATCAGGTTCCTGCTGGCGGCGCGCTGGCGGTTGACCGCGACGGCTTCTCGGACGCTGTAACCAAGCGCCTGATGGAACACCCGCTGATCACCATCGAGCGTGGTGAAGTGGCAGGCATCCCGCCGGAAGACTGGGACAATGTGATCGTCGCCACCGGCCCGCTGACGTCCGAAGCACTGGCTGACGCCGTTCTGAAACTGGGCGGTGAAGAAGGCCTGAGCTTCTTTGACGCCATCGCGCCGATTGTTCACGCCGACAGCATCAACTTCGACATCGCGTGGATGCAGTCGCGCTATGACAAGGAAGGCCCGAGCGGCGAGACCGCGGCCTACGTCAACTGCCCGATGGACAAGGAACAGTACAACGCCTTCATCGACGCGCTGCTGGCCAGCCCGACCGCTGTATCCAAGGAATGGGAACACGTCCCCTACTTCGATGGCTGCCTGCCGATTGAAGTGATGGCAGAGCGCGGTCGCGAGACTCTACGCCACGGCCCGATGAAGCCGGTTGGCCTGACCAATCCGCGCAACCCAACCGTCAAATGCCACGCCATCGTGCAACTGCGTCAAGACAATGCTCTGGGCACGCTTTACAACATCGTCGGTTTCCAAACTAAGATGAAGTACGGCGCGCAAACCGAAGTGCTGCGCATGATCCCGGGTCTGGAGAATGCCCAATTCGCCCGTCTGGGCGGTCTTCACCGCAACACCTACCTGAACTCGCCCAAGCTGCTGGACAAGCAACTGCGTTTTAAAGCTCTGCCGCGTCTGCGCTTTGCCGGTCAGGTCACGGGCGTTGAAGGCTATGTGGAAAGCGCCGCCATGGGCCTGCTAACGGGTCGTCTGGCTGCGGCTCAGGCTCTGGGTCGCCAGATCGATGTCCCGCCGCCGGAAACGGCCATGGGCGCATTGGTCGAGCACATCACCGGTGGCCACATGGAAGGCTCGAAGTTCCAGCCGATGAACATCAACTACGGCCTGCTGCCGCCACTGGAAGCGCCCAAGGTTGATGAAGACGGCAAGCGTATCCATCCCAAGGAACGCGGCCGGGCCAAGAAGCGTCTGCAGAGCATCCGCGCTCTGGACGCGCTGAAGAACTGGCGCGACGTCAACTTCTAAACCCGACGGGCGGCTGAAAAATCAGCCGCCCGTTATTGCTTTAAAAGCCACATAGACCGCCACCAGCAGGATCAACCCTGCGAACAACCGCCGCCCCAGCGCAGCGTAATCGGCCAGAAGTCGGGAGATCGGCAAGCCGACCAAGGTGCCGACAACTCCGCCAAGCGCCATGACAGCAACGGCCACCCAGTCGACCATGCCCGACAGGCTGTAGTTGACCGCGGTACTGGCTCCGAACGCCGCGACGCTGAGAAGCGAGGTCGCCTGAGCTGCGGCCAGAGTCATTCCCGTGGCCCACATCAAGCCCGGAACGATCAGGAACCCGCCACCGATACCGAAGAAGCCAGCCGCACTGCCAACGACCGTCGCTGCGCCTGCGAGGCGAGGTGCCATGGCTCGGTTCAGGCGCACAGAAGGGTCTCCAGGGTCCTTCTTCGGCTTCAGCATGGAGGCACCGATCAGGCCCATAGCCATTGCAAAGGCGAGTAATAGTGCGTCACCGGGTATGGCCTTGGCTACCGATGAGCCCACCCATGATGCCGCCGCGCCGATCACGGCGAACATGATGGCGCAAGGCCAGCGCACACGCCCTGCCCGCGCCTGACCCGCCAAGGCCGTCAGACCGTTCAGGGCAACGCCTGCTGCCGAAATGCCAATGGCCGTATGCGGATCTGCGACGCCCACGACGTAAAGCAGCAATGGGACGGCCAGAACCGACCCGCCACCGCCGAACACCGTCAGCAACAGGGCCACCAACCCTCCACTGAGGGCCGTCAGCAGAAGCTGGGTCGGTTCCATGGGTTAGGCCTTTTTCATTCCGCGGTTCCACGGCATTACGGCCAGCAAACGCGCCATTCCACAGAAACCCGTCGCACCCGCAACAAACAGACCAGCGCCGACAAATGCGCAAAGCCCGAAGAATGCCGGATGAACGGCGGTGCCCAACACCGCTCCGGTCAGGATCAAACCACCCGCTGCCATCTGAACCTGACGCATCAGTTCAAGCGGTTGCTTCGTATCCAACTTGATCGGCAGGCCAGCCTTCTTCCAAGCCTCAAGGCCGCCATCGAGCACGAATGCCGTCCCGACGACGCGGGCGTCCAGACGTTGGCAGTTGCTGGCCGTGCGGTTGCCGCTTCGGCACATGAAGATGGTGTCTTTACCCGCCTCTAGTTGCGGGTTGGCATTTTCGAACACAGACATCGGGGCCGAAACCGCGCCTGCAATGTGCTCACGCGCGTATTCGTCTGACTCACGAACGTCGATCAGGACAGCCTGTCCGGATTTCAAACGTGCAGCGACATCCCGAGGAGTCAGGACGACGAGAGGATTCATGGGGGATTTCCTTTCGGGGAGGTCAGCCCGCCATCGGCGGACAATAGATTTCGGCCAAGGTGCCGATCACCTTCATCGCGGAGGGATCGCTGATGCTGTAGAAGACTGCCGTGCCCTGACGACGCGACGAGATCAGTCCATCCTCGCGCAGACGGGCCAGATGCTGGGACAGCGCCGACTGGGACAGGCCCAGGTGAAGCTCTGCTACCTGCCGCTCGCCCTCACCGATCTGGCAAAGGATCATCAGACGGCTTTCATTGGACATCGCCTTGAGCAGCTTTGCGGCCTTGTCGGCGTTAGCTTGGAACTGCTCGAGGCTTATTTGCGTGAGATCAACCATGCCGCATATATATTAGCTCTTGCTAAATTAGCAATGCCTAATATTTTAAGGCTCGGAATGGAGGCACGTATGACCCATACCCACACCCCCGAGGTCACCGGCTTTTTCGACACGGCGACAAACACGGTAAGTTATCTGGTGGTTGATCCGGCGACGAATAGTGCGGCCATCATCGATCCGGTGCTCGATTACGATCAGGCCGCTGCGCGCACCTCGACCGCTTCAATCGAGCGTATCCTGACGCACATTCGCGATCACGATTTGAAGCTCGTGCGCGTACTTGAAACCCACGCACACGCCGACCACCTCACGGGCGCGGATGAAATCCGTCACCGCACCGGCGTGCCAATCGGTATCGGCCAGCACATCACAAAGGTCCAAAAGGTATTCGGCAATCTGTTTGATGCACACGACGTCACGCCTGATTCCGTGGTGTTCGACGAAACCTATTCCGACGGCGACCACTTCATGATCGGTGCCCTAGAAGCGCGTGTCATACACACCCCCGGTCATACGCCCGCCTGCGTGACCTATGTCATCGGGGACGCAGCGTTCGTCGGGGACACCTTGTTCATGCCCGACTACGGTAGCGCGCGTTGCGACTTTCCGGGCGGGGATGCGCGGACACTCTATCAGTCCATCCAGCGCATTCTTTCGTTACCGGATTCGACGCGCGTGTTCGTCGGGCACGACTACCTGCCACAGGGTCGAACCGAGTTTGCTTGGGAAACGACAGTGGGTGCCCAGAAGGCGTCGAACATCCACGTCGGCGGGGGGCGCAGCGAGGACGACTTTGTCGCTATGCGCGAAGCCCGCGACGCCACACTGTCCGCGCCCAAGCTGATCTTGCCCGCCCTTCAGGTAAATATCCGAGCGGGGGCTCTGCCGCCTGCCGAGGAAAGCGGCAAGCGGTTCATCAAACTGCCTTTGAACCAGATCTGAGATTAGGCCATCAGCTTCTGAGCGATGATGCTGATAGCCCACATCAGGATGGGCGGCGTGGCAACGATTATCGAGGACAGATAACGGCGACGCAGCAGCAGCCACCATGCGACCAGCGGGCAGACCATGAGCATGACGTACGGGATCATCGTACCCAGCGCGGTGCCGAGCCCGACCTGACCATCGCGGAACAGGCCCCACGTCAGCACGACGGGCAACAGGCCCACGACCGTTCCAGCCAGCCCAAACAGGGTCGTGACTGCCAGCCACAGAGCCGCGGGTCGGCGCAGTTGCGCTTCATTCATTAGATTCGGCCCCTCACCGTCGCCCAGAATATCTGCAGTCGTTTAAACGGTTCGGGTGCCTGACGCGATAGCGCAGCGTGGGCGACCGCCGGAAACGCTGTCGCAGGCAGACGCGCCAGATCACGATTGGCCTGCGCCTTGGCTGCCTTGGCCTCGGCCTCTTGCCCCGTTTGCATCAGACCATAAACCTGCCCTGCCCCCGCGACGGCGTCGTCATGCCCCTCTCCGGCGAGGATGCGTGCCGCCAACTGCATCGGCGCAACAAAGAGCGCAGCCAGATCGTGGGGGTGGCCGTTCACGCGATCAACGTGCGCATCGATCAGCGCCTCGAACGGCCCTCGCGGCAAATCATGACGTGCAACGACCGCCGTCAGCCTTTCCAGTACGGGGTGACCGATGCGGGGGTTATTGGAGAACACGCCGTCCAACTGTTCCGACCACCAAGTGTAGCGCATCTCGGCAAGCATCGGCTGGGTTACGCGCGTGGGAATGGCCAGCAGTTCGGCTTCCAGTGCGTAGAGCGTAACAAGATCAGCCCTCAGCGAGGGGTCAGACACAAAGCGGCTGGATAGCCAGCGGTCGTGTTCGGCTTCGCGCACCTGCGCATCGAGATCAAATCCGGTCATTGCCTCACCCGATGGCGCATGCCGTCCTCCCAAGCAAGGCCGAACCCTTGGCGTAAGCAAAAGAAAAGGCCCGCTCGACCATGGGGCGAAGGGGCCTTCAAAGCTTGAACTCAGTCGCGCCTTACGGGCGGCTGGCCATGCCGAACTTGACCGGCTTGTTATCGTCGTCGCCATCCTTGCTGAGTGCACCACGCTTCACGCCCCACATCAGCACGACCGGCGTACCAATATAGATCGACGAGAAGGTGCCGATGATGATGCCGATCATCAGAACGATGGAGAAGTCGAACAGAGCCGGACCACCCCAGATCGCCAGCACAGCCAGAACGCCAACGGCGGTGACGCCGGTGATGATCGTCCGTGACAGGGTCTCGTTGAGCGACAGGTCGATCACGTCGCGCAGCGGCATGGTCTTATACTTGCGCAGGTTTTCGCGCAGGCGGTCGAACACAACGACGGTGTCGTTCATCGAATAACCGATAACCGTCAGAATGGCGGCCACGGTGTTCAGGCTGAACTCGAAGCGGAACAGGACGATCAGACCAAAGGTCAGGATCACGTCGTGCAGCAGGCCGATGATCGCGCCAAAGCCGAACTGCGGCTCGAAGCGGAACCAGATGTAGAGGAACATCAGGAAGATCGCCGCGCCCAGAGCGTAAATGCCCGAACGGAACAGTTCGCCCGATACCTTCGAACCCACAACGCTGACGTTGGAGTACTTCACGTCGCCAACGGCCGACTGGATCGCGCCTTCGACGCGGTTCACGACGGCGGTTTGGTCTTGTCCGGCAGGAACCTGGAAGCGGACGATGGCGGACGAGACGCCGTCGATACCCTGAACCTGAACGTCACCCATATCGAGTGCGCCCACGGCCGAGCGGACCTTATCCAATTCCAGCACCTGACCCGCCGGCTTGGACACTTCAAGCGAAGCGCCACCACGGAAGTCGATGCCGAGGTTCAGACCCGGATAGAAAACCCCGACAATCGAGGCCACGCACAGCAGAACGGCGAGACCGCCCATAAGCTTGGCGTAGCGCACGAAGCGGAAGTTGGTTTTCTGCGGAAGCAGTTTGATGAGAGGCCATCCACGCATCGGCATTACTCCGCGATCGGCAGTTTTTTAGGCTTGGCCACTTTGAGCCAATAACCAAGGAGAACCTGGGCGACCATCACCGAGGAGAACATCGAGGTGAACACGCCAATGGTCAGCGTCCACGCAAAGCCGCGTACAGGACCCGCACCGAACATGAACATGATCAGTGCAGCAACCAGCGTCGTCAGGTTGGCGTCGACGATGGTGCCCATGGCGCGGTTGAAACCGGCATCCATGGTCGCAATCGGAGAACGTCCCAGACGGGCTTCGTCACGCATCCGCTCATAGATCAGAACGTTGGCGTCCACGGCCACGGCGAAGGTCAGAACCAGACCGGCAATACCCGGAAGCGTCAGGGTCGCGCCGATAACCGACATGGCCGCAACGATCAGGATACCGTTCAGGATAAGACCCAGAACCGAGATGCCGCCGAATAGGAAGCCGTAGGCACCGATCATGAAGACGATGATCAGCAGGAAGCCGATGGCCGTCGAGATGGCACCGGCCTTAACAGCATCAGCACCCAGTTCCGCGGTCACCACACGGCGCTCTTCCACCTTCAGCGGAGCCGGAAGCGCGCCACCGTTCAGCAGGTTCACCAGCTCAGCAGCAGACTGGATCGAGAAGCTGCCCGTGATCTGGCCCGAACCGCCAGTGATCGCGCCCTGAATGGTCGGGGCCGAAATGACCTTGCCGTCCAGAATGATGGCGAACGGTTTGCCAATGTTCTGGGCAGTTGCCTCGCCAAAGCGGCGCGAACCCTGACCGTCGAACTGGAAGTCAATAGCCGGACGACCGTTCTGATCGGTACCAACGCCCGCACGGGTCAGGTTCTCACCCGAGACCAGAATACGGCGCTTCACCAGATAAGGCGTGTTGTTGTCGTCGAGCAGCAGTTCGGCATCCGGCGGCACGCGGCCAGCCAGTGCGTCTTGCAGACCCGTGGCCGAGGTATCGACCATCTGGAACGTCAGCTGTGCGGTTTGACCGACCAACCGTTCCAGTTCAGCGGGATCCGACTGACCCGGAGCCTGAACCACAATGCGGTCCGCGCCCTGACGGGTGATCGAGATTTCCTTGGTGCCCGAGCTGTCGAGGCGACGACGAACCACTTCAATCGACTGATCGACAGCGGTTGCACCCATGCTGGACATGCCGGCATCGGTGAAGCCGTAACGGATACGACCGTCACTCAGCTTGGTAACCGCGCGATCCGAAACGCCCTGAGCACCCGCACCGGTGCTGGCCAACTGGCGCAGCGCCTTGAGGGCGGCTTCGTTCTGGACAGGATCGGTTACGGTCACAACCACCCCGCCCTCTTCGCGCTGCAGGTTGCCGACGGCCACCTTTTGCTCGCCGAGGGTGACGCGGACGTCTTCCATCAGGTTGTTGACGCGCTTTGCGCGCATGGCAGGAACGTCAACTTCGAGCAGGAGGTACGAGCCCCCCTGCAGGTCGAGGCCGAGGTTCACACCATTCTTCGGCAGCCAGCCCGGAAGCGCAGCGCGCTGTTCGGACGTGAGCATGCTCGGGAAGGCCAGCAGAAGCCCGATAACGAGCGACAGGCTGACCAAGACGACTTTCCAGCGTGCTAGCTGAATCATGTCAGGGCATCTCCGGGCGGCTAGCCGCCGTTAATGGGGGCCTTAGCCCTTGTCGTTAGCCGCGATTGCGGTGCGGTTACGCACTTCAGCGATCATCGAGCGCACGACGCGGACCGAAACGCCTTGGGCGATGTCGACCATGGCTTCGTTTTCTTCGACGCGCGTGACCTTACCGACCATGCCGTTCGACAGAACGACTTCGTCGCCGCGCTTCAGAGCCTGAAGCATGGCTTGGTGAGCCTTCATGCGCTTCTGCTGAGGACGGATCATCAGGAAGTAGAAGAGCACGAAGATCAGCACCAGCGGCGCGAACTGCATGATGGCACCCATGGCACCCGGATCGGACATATTCAATTTATAGCTCCCCGAATTGGGCCACGCCCCACCTTGGGGGACCCATTGGAAATAAGGCGCGAAAACTAGGGTGCGCGGCATGCATTTGCAACGCGACCCGATGGCAGGGACGGATCATTTCACTCAATCCGTCCCCAATCGCATCGTTTTTTGTGATTTTAGCGCGGCAAAATGCTCAGCGGGTCGATCGCAATGGGATCGTCACCACGCATTTGGCGAACTTCATAGTGGATCGACGGACGGCCATCGCCCGCCGTGGTGCCGACCGTGCCGATGGTTTGGCCTGCGCGAACAGTAGCTCCGTCACGAACCGTTGCCGAACCCAGATGGCTATAGACCGTACGCCAACCGTCGCGGTGTACGATCAGCACCGTGAGGCCCTGCCCCACAATATCGCTACCGACATAGGCCACGGTGCCGTCTGCCGAAGCTTTGACATCCGCGCCTGCCGTAGCGCCAATATTGATGCCGTTATTGCGCTCGCCAAGGCCGCTTGGACCAAAGCGACGCAGGATGTCGCCACGTACAGGCCATTGAAGCGCAACGCGCTGACCAATCGGCGCGGGTGGATTGGTCGCAGACGGCGTGGATTGAGCCGGTGCCGGTTGCGGACGCGGCGCTGCAGGAAGCGGTGCATTCCCGCTCGGCGGCGGCGGCGGTGGCGGCGCAGAAGCCCCGGACGCGATACGTACGCCCGATGGTGCCGGACCGGTGGCGTAAGGATCCGTCCCGCGATCAACCGCCGAAGTCGGCAGGGTCAGCCGCTGACCGGCGGTAATGCTACCGCGGGGGCCGAGATTGTTCAGGTCGATCAGGGTTTGCACCGGAACGCCAAAGCGGCGACCGACGCCTGAAATCGTATCGCCCTGCTGGATCACATAGGCTGCACCCGCTTCGACCGGAGCTGTATTTGCCGGCGGGGTTACCCGGGTGGGTTCACCCGTGGACGGATAGGCCGGACCTGCAGGAGCCGGCAGACCACCGCCCTCGATCGAACCAGCGCTGGCAATCGGCCCCTGCTCTACCGGAGGCGGTGTGTTGGGCTGATAGTAAGGGTTACTGGGGGCAGTCTGCGCGGGTTGGGCCGGCTGCGTTTGCGCGGGTGGCGCATACGGATTCTGACCATACGGCGCCGGCGCCTGCCCCATCGGGGTCGGACGCGTGGAATAGCGCGGCTCAGTCGGATAGGTCGAACAGGCGGCGAGCGTCAGTGCGCTCCCTGCCAGCAATCCCGCCCGTAACCAATTGCGGCTGCTCAGCATCCCCGTCTCCGTCATCACAATTCACATTCAGAATATCCGGGTTGGCCGGATTCGAATCCAGACCAAAACGGCAAACTCGCGCGAAAGTGGGGCGAAATGGTTAAGGGCGTATTTACCCTTCTTTGGCGGTGCCCTCGACCAGCGGGACAAAGCGCACTTCACACAGGCTTTCGCGGGTGAAGCTGCCGTCATCCTGACCGGTGTATCGGTTCAACATCTGAACCGAGGTGCGGCCTACCGGTGCCACCAAAACCCCGTTGGGTTTGAGTTGCTTGAGCAGCTCGGTCGGCTCATGGGGCGAAGCTGCCGTGACCATGATGCGGTCGAACGGGGCCTGTTCATTCCAGCCCACCCCGCCATCGCCGTGGCGCGTGAACACGTTTTCGATACCGAGGCGTTTCAGTCGTCCCTCGGCTTCGGTCAGCAGGCTTTTGTAGCGTTCGACCGTATACACGAAGCGGGCCATCCGGCTGAGGACCGCGCACTGGTATCCGCTGCCGGTGCCAATCTCGAGCACGCGGTGACGCGGGCCGACCTGCAGGGCCTGAGTCATCAGTCCAACGATAAACGGCTGGCTGATGGTTTGGGCGCAGTCGATGGGAAGCGCCTGATCTTCCCAGGCTTGATCCAGAAACTTCTCGTGTACGAACAGCGAGCGGTCGACGTCTTCCATGGCCTTGAGGACGCGCGCATCGGTCACCCCCTGCCGCCGTAGCGACAGGATCAGACGGCCAGCGCGATCATCCCCGAGGTTCATGTGTAGTGCCTTACTTCTCTTGCGGACCCTTGGGCGGAGCGCCGCCCAGTACCTTCTTAAGATCGTTGATCATCGGCATGTGCGTCAGATCGATATGCAGAGGCGTGACCGAGATACGGCCCTCTTCCATTGCACGCAGATCGGTCCCCGCCGGATGTTCATGCGGTGTGCCACGGAAAGCCATCCAGTAATACGGACGACCGCGCAGGTCGTCACGACGGATTGCGTGCAGTTCGCCGATATCACGGAAGCCCTGACGGGTGATCTCGACTTCCTTTACCAGTTCAGGTGGCAGGCGCGGGAAGTTCACGTTCATCACCACGCCATCCGGCCACTTCTGTTCCAGAAGGCGGTTGATAATGCCCGGAGCGAAAGCTTCTGCGGTTTCCCAGTGCGCCGTCACGTCGTCGTGGAAACGCTCCAGAGACTGCGACAAGGCGATAGAGCGAATGCCGAACGCCATGCCCTGCAGTGCGCCAGCGACCGTGCCCGAATAGGACACGTCTTCGCCGACGTTATGACCACGATTGACGCCGGACAGCACCAGATCGGGCTTTTCAGGCATCAGGTCGTTCACCGCCAGAATGACGCAGTCGGTCGGGGTACCCGTGACCGAGAACTTCTTCTCGCCGTGCCTGTTGACGCGCAGAGGCTCGGTGAGCGTCAGGCCGCGGCCCTTGCCCGACTGCTCCACAGCCGGAGCCACGACCCAGACATCGTCCGACAGGGTGCGGGCGATGTTTTCGAGGCAGGTCAGGCCTTCGGCGTCGATGCCGTCGTCGTTCGTCAGAAGAATACGCATGAATACTCTTTAAGCAGCAGCGATGGCGGTGAGACCGCCCATGTACGGTTGCAGCACGGCCGGAATGGCGATGCTGCCGTCCTCCTGCTGATAGTTTTCCATCACGGCAACGAGGGTGCGGCCCACGGCCAGGCCCGAGCCGTTCAGGGTGTGCAGGAACTCGGTCTTCTTCTCGCCGGCGCGTTTGAAGCGGGCGTCCATGCGACGCGCCTGGAAGTCACCGCAGTTCGAGCAGGAGCTGATCTCGCGATAGGTATCCTGCGACGGCAGCCACACTTCGAGGTCGTAGGTCTTCTGGGCCGAGAAGCCCATGTCGCCCTTGCACAGCAGCACCTTGCGGTACGGTAGTTCCAGCGCCTGAAGTACGGCCTCGGCACAGCCGGTCATGCGCTCGTGCTCTGCATCCGAATCTTCCGGTTTGCAGATCGAGACCATTTCCACCTTTTGGAATTGGTGCTGACGGATCAGGCCACGGGTGTCGCGCCCCGCCGAACCGGCCTCCGCGCGGAAGCAGTAGGTCAGAGCTGTCATGCGGATCGGCTGGGCGACTTCCTCATCGCTCAGCACCTGCTCGCGCACGAGGTTGGTCAGCGAAACTTCTGCAGTCGGGATCAGCCAGCGGCTACCGGCCTCTTCATCAACCGGAGCGGCCGGATCACCATCGGCGGCGCGGAACAGGTCTTCCTTGAATTTCGGAAGCTGGCCGGTACCGAACATGGTGTGGTCGCGGACCAGCAGCGGCGGATTCACCTCGGTGTAGCCATGCTTGTCGGTCTGCATGTCCAGCATGAACTGGCCAATAGCGCGTTCTAGACGCGCCAGTTGGCCCTTCAGCACAGCAAAGCGCGAACCGGACATTTTGGCCGCGCCTTCAAAGTCCAGCAGCTTCAGAGCCTCGCCGAGATCGGCGTGGTCCTTCTTCGGGCCAGTAGTGCGCGGGGTGCCCCACTTGCTGACTTCAACGTTGTCGTTTTCATCAGCGCCGTTCGGCACGTCCTCGGCAGCGATGTTCTTCAGACCAGCCAGCAGGTCGCGCAGTTCAGCGCCCTTGGCAGCCTCGACTTCGCCAGCCGTAGCGATTTCGTACTTGAGGGTCTCGACCTCGGCCTTCAGGCGATCAGCCTCGGCCATGTCCTTCTTGCCCATGGCTGCGCCAATGGCCTTGGAAGCCGCATTGCGCTTGGCAAGGGCTTCCTGACCCGTGGTCTGGGCTGCACGAAGAGCGACGTCTAGCTCCAGAACTTGATCCACGACCGATTGGGCATCCTCGACACCGCGCGACGACCAGCCCGCTACAAACGCTGCGGGGTTGTCTCGGATCGCTCTGATGTCGTGCATGATCGTGGCCTAAAGCTAGGGCAGTTAAAGAAAGGCCCTGCTCTACCGTTACTAAAGCTCTCAGGCAAACCCGTTAGCCATAATAGGCGGTAACATTAGGCCGCTTTTTTCGCTCGAACCTTGATCTCGACGTTGATCATCTTCGAGACCCAGCCTGCGGCGGCGTCAGACATCATGCCGAGGTCCAGTTGAGTGCGATCGACCGACACCTTGCCCGAGACCTCGGCCTCTCCCGACGCCTCGTCAAAGGTGAAAGGCAGCACGACGGGCTGGGACGTCGATTTGATTCGCAGCGTGCCACGTGCCTCGTAGTGGTTGCCACCCAAGGCGACGAACTCCGAGGCTTCGAAACGCGCAGTCGGGAACTGGGCCGGATTGAACCATTCAGCCCCTTTGAGTGCCCCGTCCTTGGTGGCGTCTCCGGTTTGGGCCGAGACTGTGTCGACTGTGACCACCGCCGTCGAGCCTGCCAGATCAGCCGGATCGAAATGGATTTCGGCGGTCCAGCTGTTGAACTTGCCTGTAAAGGCTGCGCCCGAGTGCGTACCGCTGAACTGGATCGAGGATGCCGCCTGATCCACGGTCCACGTCGATGCAGCGCCTGCCTTCAGGGCCGTATCGTTTGCAGCAGCAGCCACCGTCGCCGGAGCGTCTGCCTGCGCCAACGGCGCGGGCTTGGCGGCGATTGCGAACGTCAGGCCGATGATGGCGACAAACGCGACGCCTGCGAAACCTTCGACCCATTTTTCCTTTGCGCTTGGCGGCGCGGCCAGTGGCACGTCCGCGTGCGGCAGGACCGGAACCATGTGCGCCAACACGCCTTCACGGTTGAGGAACTGGTGCTTCAACGCCGCCCCAACATGCAGCACCACTAATACGATGGCCCCCCATGCCAGTTTGCTGTGCGCACCCATAGCCATATAGCCGATGGTACGGCGCACGGCCTCGCTCGCATGTTCGATGAAGCCGATGTGCGGGATGGCAAACAGGCCGAACCAGCTTGTCGGTACCGACAGCGGCGTGTCGGTCGCCACGGCCCAACCGCTCGACACATAGGCCCAGCCCGTCAGCGGCAGCCCCAGCATCAGCGCGTAAAACGCCACATGCGTCGCGCGCGCCGCAAAACGCTCCCAGCCATGCATTTGCGCAGGCAACCGCGGCACGGGATGCGTCAAACGCCACACGATCCGCAGGAGCGTAAGCGCCAAAATCAAAAAGCCGACCGACTTGTGAATCTGGAACACGCGATAGGCCAGCGCCTCTGTCTCGGGCTGCTCAATCGCGTCGGACATCCACCACCCCATCGGGATCATGGTCAGAATGGACAGGCCAATCAGCCAGTGCAGAAGGATGGCAACAGCAGAATAGCGGTCGCGGCTGTGGGTGGCTGATGTGGTCATGGCGTTCAACGGGTCTGGGGGATCACAAAAAAAACGGGTGGAGGTCATCCCTCCACCCGCGTTGCCACTTATTGGGCGGCTGCCGGTGCTGCCGGAACCGCTTCCTTGATGAACTCACCGTCGAAGCGCACGGTCACTTCGTCACCGACATAGCCAGCCGCCATGCCGAAATCGGTACGCTTGAAAGTGCCTTCAGCGGCAAAGCCGATGGCCGGAACCTGCATGAACGGATGGCTTTCGATCTCGCCGTTGAAGGTGGCCTTGAAGGTCACCGGCTTGGTGACGCCGAGGAAGGTCAGGTCGCCGGTCACGTCAGCGGTACGGTCGCCGGTCTTGGTCACCTTGGTCGATTTAAAGGTCATCTGGCCGAACCTGCCTGCATTCAGGTTTGCCGGATTGTTGGCGATGTCTTCATTCCAGCTCTTGAAGCCGCTGTGGGCGTGGGTGCCCGTGTAATCCCCCGGGAAGTTGGCATCGACCGACTTGGGATCAACGCTCATCTCCACGGTGCTGTTTTCCAGATTAGACGGATCCAGCGTTACCTTGGCTTCCACCTTGTTGAAGCGCACGGTGTAGTTCGAGATCGAGTTATGCAGCACAGAGGCTTGCAGGATGGCGTGCGTCGGGTCCAGCACATAGACGCCAGCAGGAGCCTTGAGGTCCACCGGACCTGCGGCCGCCGGAGCAGCGGCAGTATTTTCATTTGCGGCGTTCGGCTGACCGCAGGCGGCGAGAAGTGCGGCGGCGGCCACGGCGATAAGGCTGGCTTTGATTTTCATAGTAGACCTTCTTCAGTTTAGCCCTGCCCCGCCACACGAATGTCGAGGCCTTGATGAAGCGGAATCGACCGCTTGAGAACGGTATCAGTATATGTATCAGTTTTAGTTCTACAAGCCCGACCCCAAATAAAATCACATTGAAATGTTAGCTTCCAGCAAACGGTGGATGCATCAAGGCGCTGCGCCGCCTATCTTGAGACTCGCATGCCTATTCGTCGTCTCCCGCCCGAAACCGTAAACCGCATCGCCGCCGGCGAAGTGGTGGAACGCCCTGCCAGCGCCATCAAAGAGCTCGTGGAAAACGCCATCGACGCGGGCGCGACCCATATTGAAATCCAGGCAGACGGCGGCGGCCTGACCCGCATCCTCATCGCCGACGACGGCAAGGGCATCCCAAAGGAAGAACTGCCCATCGCGGTCGAGCGTCACGCGACCTCCAAGCTGGAGCCGGACGATGCAGGAGATGTAGACCTGCTGCGTATCTTTACGCTGGGCTTCCGCGGCGAGGCCCTGCCCTCTATTGGGTCGGTCGCCCGTCTGACCATTACGACCCGCGCCAAGTCCGATGCCGGTCAGCAGGAAGCGTGGGCCATCACCGTCGAAGGCGGCGACCACAAACCGGTCGCACCCGCAGGCTTCCCCGGGCCTCACGGCGCACGGGTCGAGGTGCGCGACCTGTTCTATGCCACCCCCGCCCGACTGAAGTTCATGAAGTCGGAGCGATCCGAAGCCATGGCGATCTCCGAAGAGATCAAACGTCAGGCGATGGCGCATGAAGATGTGGCTTTCGCCCTGACGCTGGACGGCAAGACGACGCTGCGCCTGCCCGCCGAACACAAAGGCGATGAAGGCCGCCTACGCCGCCTGGGCGCGATCCTTGGGCGCGACTTTGAAGCCAATGCCCTGCTGATCGATCAGGAGCGCGACGGGGTACGCCTGTCGGGTTATGCGGGCCTGCCGACCTATTCGCGAGGAAATGCTGCGCACCAGTTCCTGTTCGTGAATGGTCGTCCCGTGCGCGATCGCCTACTGCAAGGCGCGCTGCGCGGGGCCTATGCCGATTTCCTCGCGCGTGACCGCCATCCGGCAGCAGCGCTGTTTATCGATATCGACCCGCTTTACGTTGACGTGAACGTTCACCCCGCCAAGGCCGAGGTCCGTTTCCGCGATCCGGCATTGGTGCGGGGTTTGATCGTCGGCGCATTGAAACATGCGCTGCATGCTGCCGGTCACCGCGCCTCCACCACCGTGGCGGCCGATGCTTTGTCGGGCTTTCAACCGCATACAGGCGTGCAGACCTATGGCGATCAGGCCTCCATGCCCCCGTCTGCAGCGGGCTTTTCGGGTTGGGCTGGTTGGTCCAAGCCCGACGCGGTTTCCCAGATCATCCCCGGCTTGTCGGAGCGTTCAGCACGCGTGGAGCACACTTGGTCGGGCCAGCACGCCGCGCCGACTTTCCGTACCTTGTCCGAGGTT
>NZ_JSYD01000178.1:0-250 GCF_054824005.1 Brevundimonas sp. GN22
GAGGTGCGTCAGGCCGAACAGCTGTGGCAATCGCGCGGGATCAGCTCGGTGCCTGCGGTTGTGGTCAACGACCAGTACCTGATCTCTGGGGGGCAGCCGCCGGAAGTGTTCGCTTCGGCCCTACGCCAGATCGCTGCCGAGGTAGGCAAAACCGCTCCTTCCGCCCCTGCGGCTTAAGGGGACGCGCCAGAAGTTAAGGTTGTCCCACGGGTAATCGGGGTTAAAGACAGGGCATGACGACTGCCCCTCT
>NZ_JSYD01000179.1:0-1076 GCF_054824005.1 Brevundimonas sp. GN22
TTGCTGTTCCTGTGGCGTCGGGGGTTCACCCTGTATGACCACGGGGTTTTCGTTCTGTACTCGCTGACTTTTATGGCGATGCTGACGGTGGTCGCGGCTCTGCTCGGGGGGCTGGCTCCGTCCTTGGGTTCGGTGCTCGTCTGGCTGGTCATGATCATTGTGCCGGTGCACATGTTTGCCCAGCTCAAGGGGGCCTATGGCCTGTCCGTCTTCTCGGCGCTGTGGCGGACGGGCTTCCTTATGGTGTTCTGCACCATCGTGGTCTCGCTCTTCCTGACCGCTATCGTTTATCTTGGCCTTGGCCACTAGAACGCCTGAAAGGCTTGCGAACCATCGGGAACGGTGGAACGGATAAGATCATGATGAAACAGTCTTTTCGCTTGAAGATGTCGGTCGCGACGGCGGCTCTGGTCCTGTGCAGCATCGGTGGCGGCGTTGCCGTCGCCCAGAACCGTGGGGCACCTGTCGCCCAACCGGTTATTCCGGCCGTTGAATGGGACAAACGCCGTCTGGACACGCTGGACCGTAACGTCCGCCGTCTCGAGCGTGCCCTGACCCAGCGAAATGCTGCGGGTCAGCCTGTCATCGTCGAGCCCGATCCCGAGGTCGTGGCCCTTCAAGGTCAGGTGTCCGTAATGGAGCGCCGTCTGGCCGATCTGGAGGCCACCTTCCGCCGCGTGAACGCCGACAACGAGCGTATGACCTTCGATCTGGACGAAGCCACGCGAAATAACGCTGCCCTGACCCGCCGCCTCGACACTCTCGAAGAGCGCCTGAAGGAAATGCAGGAAGAAGCAGAGTTGAACGCGCCCGTCAGCGCCAACTCGCCGACCGGCAATGCTGCCGGTGACCTGCAGGCCGCCATGCGTCTGAGTGGCGAGGACAGCCGCCGTGGCATGCGTGCGCTGGAGACGGTGACTGTAACCTGGCCCGACACCCCCCAAGCCAAGGAAGCCTATAGCCGTCTGGGCGATATGCACGTCGCGGGTCGTGACAATGCCTCTGCCGTCAGCGCCTATGCTCAGGCCCTGACCGGATGGCCACGCACGCCTTGGGCTGCTGAAACGGTGCTGAAA
>NZ_JSYD01000003.1:0-58398 GCF_054824005.1 Brevundimonas sp. GN22
CTTGCCTTCGGGCGCGATCTCTAGAAGCTGGGCGGTGCTGCGCCGTGCCGACCAGTAGCGAAGGTCACGCGTGGCGCGGGCCATGGCCGTGCGGTCAGCCTCGATAGAGCCGTTCACCTGCGCTGCGGCATAGGCTGCGCGCGCCTCTGCCAAGGCGGCGTTGATTTGGGCCAAGCCTTCGGCGGTCACCCAGTTGGGGTGCGTCGAAACGGGGCGGTCGACCAGATCGGCGGCGGTCGCTTCCAGATCTTCTTCGCGGGTAAAGGCAACGCTCATGCACAGGACTATGCCGTTTCCATTCAATCCGGTCTAGGAAGAGCGCATGAACGCCACTCCTCCCCCATCATCTCGCGTGGTCATTATCGGTGCCGGACCGGCTGGTCTGATGGCGGCCGAGCAACTGGCCGATCAGGGCCATGACGTGACCGTGCACGACCAGATGCCGTCGGTGGCGCGCAAATTCCTGATGGCGGGGCGTGGGGGGCTGAACCTCACCCACAGCGAACCGCGCGAGCGGTTTGACCGGCGCTACGGCGAAGCGCAGCCCCAGGTCGCCGACTGGCTGGACGATTTCGATGCCCAGGCTCTGCGTACATGGGCGGACGGCTTGGGTGCCGAGACCTTTATCGGAACCTCGGGCCGGGTCTTTCCCAAGGCGATGAAGGCCTCGCCACTTCTGCGCGCTTGGCTGGCGCGTCTGGCCCGGAAGGGCGTCACCATCAAAACGCGTAGTCGCTGGACAGGTTGGCACGGCGATGCGCTGGCCTTCGACGAGCTGGACGGTTCCAGCGAGGTTGTGGCTGATGCGGTCATACTGGCGCTGGGCGGAGCCTCGTGGGTCAAGCTGGGCTCGGATGCGGCTTGGGTCCCGTGGCTGAACGCCAAAGGTGTGGATGTCCGCCCGTTCCAGCCCGCGAACGTGGGCTTCGAGGTCGATTGGTCGCCCTTGTTGGTTGAACGGTTTGCCGGACACCCCCTGAAGAATATCGGCATCACCTTCAGTGGCCATACGGCACGCGGCGAGGCCATACTATCGGGCTACGGTTTGGAGGGCGGCGCGGTCTATGCGTTATCCGCGGTGGTTCGCGAAGCCATCGCGAGGCAAGGCGAAGTCATGGTCCACATCGACCTGCGTCCCGATCAGACGCTCTCGCAATTGGCAAACAGACTGGACAAGCCGCGCGGCAAGAACAGCCTGTCCAATCACCTTCGCAAGTCGCTGCACCTCGATCCGGCCTTCATCGGGCTGATGCGCGAAGCAGGCCCCTTGCCCGAAGAGGCGATGGCGCTTGCACAGTTGATCAAGGCTGTGCCCGTGCGATTGAAAGCACCGCGAGGTCTTGAGCGGGCCATATCGTCGGCAGGCGGGATCGGGCGTGACCAGTACAACCGCGAACTGATGCTCAATGCCCTGCCCGGCGTATTTGTCTGCGGCGAGATGCTGGACTGGGAAGCGCCCACAGGGGGCTATCTGCTTCAGGCCTGTTTTGCGTCCGCTGTGCGCGCGTCACGAGGCGTGCAACGCTATCTTGTGAACGCGCAGTCCTGATCAAAGCTCGACATTTATGACCGGACTGGGGCAGCGTATGGCTCTCATACCCTCAGGAGATGGTTGATGTCGCTTCGTCCCGCTGCCTTGGCTCTGGCTACCGTCCTTATGACTTCGACCGCCGTGTCGGCGCAGGTGCAGGTTGATCCGGAGCGGCTCAATGCTTTGACGCGCGAACTGGCTTCGGATCGCTTCGAGGGACGGGCACCGGGCACCCCGGGCGAGACGCTGACGGTCGAATGGATTGCGGAGCAGTTCAAGGCACTGGGACTTGAGCCGGGCGGTCCGGATGGATCATGGTTCCAGACGGCCGAAGTCTCGCGCACGGGGCCCGATGGCCCTGCCGTTTTGACCGCCCGTGCCGGTGACCACACCGTCAGCTTCGCGCGCGCAGACGAGATCATTGTGGGTTCGGACCGTCCCGTCAGCCGCATCACCCTGACCGATACTCCGGTCGTGTTTGCCGGCTATGGCGTCAGTGCTCCCGAGCGGGGGTGGGACGATTTCAAAGACGTCGATGTGCGCGGCAAGCTCTTGCTGGTCATCGTCAATGATCCAGACTTCGGGGCACCCGAGGGCCATCCGGTCGCCAACACCTTTGATGGGCAGGCCATGACCTTCTATGGCCGCTGGCCCTACAAGTTCCAGGAAGCCGCCGCACAGGGTGCTGCCGGAGTTCTTGTGATCCACGACACGGCAGGGGCCGGCTATCCGTGGTCGACGCTGGCAGGGTCTTCCACAGCCCCGGACCTCGATATCGTCCGTGCCGATCCGGACAAGGAACGCGTCGCCGCTCAGGGCTGGATTTCTAGCGAAGCGACGCAGAAGCTGCTGCAGCTGGCAGGGCTCGATCTGGACACCTTGCGGGTGGCTGCCCGCAGTCGCGACTTCCGGCCCGTCGAACTGGACGGCGTGACGATGAATATCGACTTCGGCCAGAAGGCTGACCGGATCCAGACCCGCAACGTCATCGCCCGTATCACCGGAACCGAGCGTCCGGACGAAACCGTTATGTTTGGTGCCCACTGGGACGCCTATGGCCGAGGGACACCCAAGGACGGCGACGATATCTATAACGGTGCCGTGGACAATGCGACGGGCGTTGCGGGAGTGCTCGAGATCGCCCGCCTGTTTGCGCAGGGTGAAAAGCCGACACGCTCGGTCGTGTTTATTTCGTGGGCCGCCGAAGAAACCGGCCTTCTGGGCGCAGAGTACTACGCGGCCAATCCCGTCTATCCGCTGGAAAAGACTGTTGCGAACATCAACATGGACAGCCTACTACCGGGTGACGATATCGATCCGAACATCGTGGTAATCGGTGCGGGCAAGTCCGATCTGGACGCGCGCCTGTTGCCCTATGCGACGCGCGAGGGGCGCCGTCTGATCCCCGATCCGGCACCGCAGGCCGGTGCCTTCTACCGCTCGGACCACTTCCCTCTGGCGCGTGCAGGGGTCCCTGCGCTCTTCGCGGCTGCGGGCTTTACCGGTCACAACGAGGCCAGCCGACAGTATGTCTCGGGGGCTTACCATACCCCCAAGGACGAATGGATGCCGGACTGGACGATGAAGCCGCGGCAGCGGACGTGCAGCTGATCTACGAGGTTGGCCGCGAGTTGGCCGACAGTTCCGACTGGCCACAATGGAGCGCGGGCAGCGAGTTCGAAGGCGTGCGAAAGCAAAGCGAAGATCAGCGTCGCCCGTGACCTGGGTGACCAGCCGGAGTACACACACTTCCATGACGACACCTCAAATTCACGGCACCTGCCCAGACCGTTTTGTTGCGGTCAAAGACGCCTTTGCTGCCAACTTCACCGATGCCTCAGAAGGGCTGAACGAAGTGGGCGCTCGCTTCTCGGTTACGATTGAAGGCGAGACGGTCATCGACCTGTGGGGCGGTTCGGCCGACACCGCCGGCGAGAAACCGTTCACCCAGACGACGCTGGTCCCCATCTTCTCCAGCGGCAAGGCAGTGATGGCCTTGATGATCGCCCGCCTCGTCGAGCAGGGAAAACTGTCCTACGACGACAAGGTGATCGATCACTGGCCCGAGTTCGGCCAGAACGGCAAGGACCACCTGACCATCGGGCAGTTGATGAGCCACCAGTCGGGCCTGCCGGGCTTTGACGAGCCCGTCGATCCGGCCATCTGGTATGACCCGCCTGCGGTTGTGGCACGTCTGGCGGCGCAAAAGCCGATGTGGGAGCCGGGAACTGCCTCCGGCTATCACCCTATTTCGATTGGCCTGATGGCGGGTGAAATCTTCCGTCGTCTGGACGGTCGCACCATGGGTACGGCTTTGCGCGAAGACTTCTGCGAGCCGTTCGGGCTGGACCTCTGGATCGGCACGCCTGCCAGCGAGCATGATCGCGCCGCCGAGATGAAACGCCCCAGCAGCCTGCCCAATCTCGGCAAGCTGGACGAGCTGAAGATGGCTGCCTTCGTGAACAAGGGCGCGGCCCCCGGCGGTCGTGGCTCTGCCGAGTGGCGGGGGGCTGAAATCCCGTCGGCCAATATGCACGCCTCGGGTGCCGATCTGGCGCGCATCCTGTCCATCATTGCTAATGATGGCCGCCTGAAAGGCGAAACCTTCCTGTCGGCGGAAACCTTAGGTGCCCTGTCGCAGGAACGCATTCACGGACCGGATAAAATCCTGCCGTTCACACTGAGCTGGGCTGCGGGTCTGATGCGCAATGAAGGGATCGACATCTTCGGCCCCAACCCCGACGCGCTCGGCCACTGTGGCTGGGGCGGGTCACTGGTCTGGGCTGACGACAAGGCCAAGGTGTCGGGTGCCTATGTCATGAACCGCCAGTCGCCGCACCTTCTGGGTGATCCCCGCGCGGTGCGTCTGGTCAACGCCCTTTATCAGGCGTTCTGACGCGGCTCAGGCTTCGGGTGGCAGCGCGATTTGATCGTGCAGGATCTGCCACCCGTCGACCGAGCGTCGAAGCAGGCGGGTGAACAGTGCGCGGTGATGCTGGCCATTGATCGTCACGATCATCCGTCCCGAGGCGACGGCGGTGTAGTCGTCCAGTTGCAGCGTCTCGAACCACTCGTAGTTCATTGTGCCAAGGCCGCCAGCGCGGGCCTTGCGCGCCTCCAGCCATGCACGGACAGGCTCAGGGCCCTTCAGGGGCTCGTCGCCATAGAGGACCAGCAGCGGCTGATCGACCGTGTAGTGGCCCATGATCGCGTCGATATCGCCCGAAGACCACGACGCCGCTGCGGCATCCAGCGTATCGCTCACCTGATCGAACAACTGGGCCGAAGTGACCGAGGGCTTGAGGCTGTGCTGTTCGCGGGCCTCAAGCGACGGCTGCTCGGTCCGGGCCGTGCGGATAACCTCGTCCTGTGCGGTTGCGCAGGCAGGCGCGCCTACCAGCAGGATGGATGACAAGGCGAGGACGGGCAGGACGCGAGGGCTGATCATAGGTCTGTCTTAGTCCGGAATGCCGACGGAACTCAACGCAGGTTGCACTTAACGAGGAGCGACGTCGTCCGCCTCTTCGACCAGACCCGGTTCGAACTCGGTGGCCACCGGCGCATCGTTACGACGGCGGGCCGAAGTCACCGCCCCATAGATGAACACCAGCACTGCCGCCCAGATAAAGACGAAGGATGCAATCCGTAGTCCGCTCAGGGGTTCACCCTGGGACATACCGATGAAGAAGACGATGGTCGGTGCAAGGAACTGCAAAAAGCCCATGCTGGACAACGGGATACGGCGCGCGGCCCACGAGAACAGCATCAACGGTATGACCGTGACCGGTCCGGCCAAAAGCAGCCAGGTAGTCGACAGGGGCGAAGTGAAGAAATGGCCCTGCCCTGATGTCTCCAGCCAGAACATGTAAATAAGACCCGGCAGGGTAAGGATCAGACATTCGATGAACAATCCGGTCTGTGCGTCGGCCTGAACGCGTTTGCGGATGATCCCGTAGGCGGCGAACGTCACGGCCAGACCGATCGAAATCCACGGGGCGTGGCCCAGAGCGGCGGTCTGGATCGCAACGCCCACCGCAGCCAGTCCCATGGCGATCTTGCCTGCGCCGCTAATGCGCTCGCGGAAAATCAGGGCACCTGCGGCCATGTTCAGCAGCGGGTTGAGGTAATAGCCGAGCGAGGCGTCAAGAGTACGCCCGCTATTCACCGCCAGAATATAGGTGATCCAGTTCGCGGCGATGATCGTGGCGGACAACGTCAACCAACCCATGACCTTGGGCTGGCGCAGGACATTGAGGATCTGCCTGCCCTGCTTGGCCAGAAGCACCAGCAGCAAGGCCCAGACCACACCCCACACCGCACGGTGGGCCATGATTTCCCACGAGGTCGCACCGGCATGGGCCATCTGCTGGAAGGCCAGCGGAATGAAGCCCCAGAAGAGGTAGCAAAGCACACCGGCGGCAAAGGCGGTGCGGGTCTCATTAGAGGCTGGGGTGGGGGTCACAAATCACCTAGGGCGGGGAGACCGAAGACTATCAGGAAGAAGGAAAACGCCCCGTGGCGAACCACGGGGCGTTGTCGGATCAGACGATCATGGTCCGCACGCCGGACTTCGGCGTGATCGTTCCGGTTTCGTCCAGAAGCTGTGCAATCTGCACCGCATTGAGGGCCGCGCCCTTGCGCAGATTGTCCGAGACAACCCAGAAGGTCAGGCCATTCTCGACCGTGTGGTCCTTGCGGATACGCGAGACGAACACGGCGTGTTCGCCAGCAGCGTCCACGGGGGTGATGTAGCCGTCGTGTTCCAGCTTATCGACGACCAGAACACCCGGTGCCTCACGCAGGATGTCGCGGGCTTCGTCCGGCTCGATCGGGCGATCGAACTCGACGGTGACAGCTTCGGAGTGACCCACGAACACCGGAACGCGCACGCAGGTGACGGTCAGCTTGATGTTCGGATCGAGCATCTTGTGGGTCTCGTCCCACATCTTCGCTTCTTCGTCGGTGTAACCGTCGTCGCGGAACGAGCCGATGTAAGGCAGGACGTTAAAGGCGATCTGCTTGGGGAACTTCTTGGGGGTGGCGTCGCCGAGGCCGTAGATGGCCTTGGTCTGGTTCCACAGTTCGTCCATGCCTTCTTTGCCTGCGCCCGAAACCGACTGATAGGTCGAGACGACAGCGCGCTTGATCTTGGCGGCGTCGTGCAGCGGCTTCAAAGCCACCACCAGCTGTGCGGTGGAGCAGTTCGGGTTGGCGACGATGTTCTTCTTCTTGACCAGCTTGACCGCGTCCGGGTTCACTTCCGGCACGATCAGCGGCACGTCGGGGTCCTTGCGGAAGGCCGACGAGTTATCGATGACCACCGGACCCAGCTTGCCGATCTTTTCCGACCATGCGCGCGAGACGTCGCCGCCTGCCGACATCAGCACGATGTCGACGGTCGAGAAGTCGAATTGTTCGATGTCTTGACACAGGATGGTCTTGTCGCCCCAAGCGACTTCCATGCCTTTCGATTTTCGTGAGGCAATCGCGTGCATTTTCTCGACGGGGAAGTTCAGCTCCTCGAGAATGGCCAGCATTTCCCGACCGACATTGCCGGTGGCGCCTACGATGGCGACGCGATAGCCCATGGTGAAATCAACCTTCTATATGGGTGTGTGAAAGAATGAGCTTTTGCATGTGGTGCTTTCGCACCTGCGAAGCAACCAAAAATATCTAAGACCTCTGTTTAGGCCCGCTGGTGCTTCCCTGAACGCGTCGGTCGGACTATCCCGTCTGGCATGACCTCCCGCATCCGTAATGCCTATGACATCCGCGTCGAAGAAGGCGTCATCAACCCCGATCCGGCGCAGCTCGGCCTGATCGCGGAACTGGAGCGACTGGAAGACGATCTGTCCCAGCGCGGCCTGTTCGGCAAGGTGCCCGCTGTGCGCGGCATCTACATCTGGGGCCCGCCCGGACGCGGTAAATCCATGCTGATGGACCTGTTCTATTCGGCCATTCCGGAGCAGCGCAAAGTCCGCGCCCACTTCCACGCCTTCATGGCCCGCGTCCACGATCTGGTGCGGCAATGGCGCGAGGGCGACAAGATCCAGCGCAAGGCCGTGTTCGGCGTACACAAGGGCGATGACCCCATTCCGCCCGTCGCTGCGCTGATCGCCTCGGAGGCGCGCCTGCTTTGCTTCGACGAGCTACAGGTCACCGATATTGCCGACGCCATGATCCTTGGTCGTTTGTTCGACGCCCTGTTTGAAAAGAAGGTCGTTCTGGCCATCACGTCGAACCGTGCGCCCGAAGACCTCTATAAGAACGGCATCAATCGCCAGCTCTTCCTGCCATTCATCGACATGCTGCGCGAAAAAACGGTCGTCGTCGAAACGGCAGGCGCGCGCGATTTTCGACTTGATCGTCTGGCGGGTGATAAGGTCTGGTTCTCCACGGGGGCCGAGGGAGCCGTTGCGGCCTTCGAGTTGCTGTGGTCCGATCTGAAAGGCGGCGAGCCGGAAGAGCCGACCTCGCTGACAGTATTGGGCCGTGAAGTGACGGTGGACCGCACGGTCGGCGGAATGGCCCGCGCCAAGTTTGATGATCTGTGCGGTAAGCCACTGGGGCCGCAGGATTATCTGGCCATCGCCAAGCGTTTCCACACGCTCTTCCTCGAGAACGTGCCCACGCTTGGTCCGAACAACAGACAAGAGGCCCGCCGCCTCGTGACGCTGATCGACGCCCTTTACGAAGCCAAGACCCGTCTGGTGGTTCTGGCGGACGCCGAGCCCGAGGTCCTCTACCCCGAGGGCGACGGCGCCTTCGAGTTCGAACGTACCGTCTCGCGCCTCAACGAAATGCGCAGCCAAAGCTGGCTGGAGAACGAGCCCGAGGCTCTCAAAGCGCACTAAACCAACAAAGAAAAAGGGCCGCCCCATCAATGGATCGGCCCTTAAACTTATGCAGCGCGAGATCGCTCAAGCAGTGAGCGACCGCGTCGCGAGCGGTGGCGATCTCTCGCTTCGCCCGCGCAGCGGGCCAGTACTAAGCCAGCGAAGGATCGGCAGCCTTACAGGCTTCGATCAGGCCGTTCACCGAAGCGACCGAGGTAGCCAGCATGGCCTTCTCTTCTTCGTTGGTGGTGAACTCGACGATCTTCTCGACGCCGTTGGCACCGATCATGGCCGGAACGCCGACGTACAGGTCCTTCAGACCGTATTCGCCGTTGACGTAGACAGCCGACGGCAGAACGCGCTTTTGGTCCAGCAGGTACGAACGGGCCATGGCGATGGCCGATTCAGCCGGAGCGTAGAAGGCCGAGCCGGTCTTCAGCAGGGCAACGATCTCGCCGCCGCCCTTGCGGGTGCGCTCGACGATAGCGTCCAGATCAGCTTGCGACAGGAAGCCAGCAGCCACAGCGTCCGGCAGCGGCAGACCGCCAACGGTCGAGTGACGCACCATCGGGACCATGTCGTCGCCGTGACCGCCCAGGGTCCAGGCGTGGATGTCCTGGATCGAAACGCCGGTCTTTTCAGCCAGGAAGTAGGCGAAACGGGCCGAGTCCAGAACGCCAGCCATGCCGACGACTTTCTCTTTCGGCAGGCCCGAGAATTTCTGCAGAGCCCAGACCATGGCGTCCAGCGGGTTGGTGATGCAGATCACGAAGGCATTCGGAGCGTATTGCTTGATGCCTTCACCCACGGCCTTCATGACCTTGAGGTTGATGCCGATCAGGTCGTCGCGGCTCATGCCCGGCTTACGCGGAACACCGGCGGTGACGATGCAGACGTCTGCGCCAGCGATGTCGGCGTAGTCGTTTGCGCCCTTCAGGGCGACGTCTTGACCGAAGACGGCCGAAGCTTCGGCGATGTCCAGACCTTTACCTTGCGGGGTGCCTTCAGCGATGTCGAACAGAACGACGTCGCCCAGAGCTTCGCGAGCTGCGATGTGGGCAAGGGTGCCGCCGATCATACCGGCGCCGATAAGGGCAATCTTTGCGCGAGCCATTTAAGGTCTCTCCAGTCGATGTTGCGTGTGCGAAACACTATTCGATGGCGGGCGGTCTAGACCCGTGTGGGAGCGGGAGCAAGTCTCCCGCGTTTGGGCTTTGGTCTTCAACACTTAGTCCAGCCATCAGGTAGCTTTGCTTATGAACCCCCAGTCCGAACCGACCGCATATGAAAACAAGGCTTTAACTCAGGCCTTGGCATGGCGAACCCGCCAACATCGCCGTCCGGGGGTGTGGGATCGTTCTACGCGTGCCACGCAGGATAAGATCAACAACATCATTCCAGAGCCTGTCCATAAGGCGGTCACGGCGGTGATGAAGCAGATGACCAAGGCCATAATGACCGGATCGGGCTGGATTGCCGGTGGGCCACGTACCGCGGGCACTCTCGAAGAGCGCGAAAAGGCCATCTACCAGTTAATGAAGGTCTATCGCAGCACCGCCAGCGTAGAAGGTGCCGTGGCTGGTGCAGGTGGATTTGTGCTGGCGGCTGCCGATTTGCCCGCGCTGATGGCGATCAAGATCAAGATGCTGTTCGAGATCTGCGCGGCCTATGGATTCGACAGTCGTAATCCGGCCGAGCGTCTGTTTATCCTGCGCATCTTCCATCTGGCGTTTTCAAGCGCGCGGCAGCGCCCCGCAGCGCTGGCCGCGCTGGAGGCCAGCGCGCCCGAAATGGAAGGCGAAGCTATCGAGATCGACTGGCGGAAGTTCCAGCTTGAGTACCGTGACTACCTCGATCTGGCCAAGCTACTGCAACTGATGCCTGTCATCGGAGCCCCGGTCGGAGCGGTCGCGAACTGGCGTCTCACGACGCATGTGGCCAAAACGGCCGTTCAGGCCTATCGGCTAAGGTGGTTTAACGAGGTCTGATCCATGATCCCTGCCGAGGCTTTTCGCGCTGATCCAGCTTTCGAGGCGGCGTCGATCCACGTCACCGACTGGCCCTTGTGTCAGGTGCGTCTCCAGAATGACGGACGTTTCTGCTGGCTGATCCTTCTTCCGCGCGTGGAAGGGGCAGTGGAGCTGTCCGATCTGGATGCCGTGCAACGGGCCTGGCTGATGGAAGAAGCCGTGCAGGCTGGCGACCTGATCGCGGAGATGGCTGCCGCGGAGGGAGCGCGGGTCGACAAGATCAACACCGCCGCTCTCGGAAATGTGACCGCGCAACTACACGTCCACGTTGTGGGACGGTATCGTCACGATCCGCTTTGGCCCGATCCCGTCTGGGGCCGACCCGGCACCGTCGCCTGCGAACCGCCAGTCCTCGAAAAGCGTATCGAGACGGTCAAATCGCACCAACTTACCGCCTGACGGACTTAATAACCCGACTAAGGGCGTGGGTTCGTTGACATCGCCTGCTGCACGGCACAAAAGCCTTTGCAACAGTCTGACCCTGAATTTCCACAGGTTTTTTGAGAATCATTCGCATGTCGAACCATCAGGCAGCGGGTGGCACCCCCGGCGACCGTACCGGCCGCTACGTCCGCCACCCCAACGGGCACGTAACGCCCATGTCGCCCTTCACCTCGATCTGGCGCTGGCACATCACCATGGTGGCCTCGATCCTGTTCCGCGTCACGATCGGCGCGGCCACGGTCGGTGCTATCCTGCTGCTGGGCTGGGCCGCCGTCGCCTCGAACGGTGCGGAGGCTTACAATAAGCTTGCCGCGTGCCTCGCCTCGCCGCTGGGCCTGATCGTCGGCTTCGGTCTGACGCTGGTGTTGTTCTCGTTCCTGCTGAACGGCGCGCGCCACCTGATCAACGACTTCGGCCATGGCCTGACCGTCAAGTCGGCCAACCTGCTGTCGCGCATTGCCGTCTGGGGTCCGCTGGTTCTGGCCGTCCTGTTCTGGGTCGCCCTGTTCGCTACGGAGAAGGTTTCGCTGTGAGCGCTGCACCTAAGTTCAAAAACAATGTGAAGATCTCCGAGCGTCACGGCGCCGGTGAGTGGAAGCTCGAAAAAGCGCTTCTGCTACTTCTTATGCCGCTGTCGGTCTGGCTTGCCTCGACGGGCTTCACCCTTGCCGGTGCCGATGCTGCCGCTGTGGGTGCATGGTTCGCCAATAAGCTGAATGTCGGCCTTGCCATCGTCACCGCGCTGGCCTTCTTCGGCTTTGCCTATCTCGCCTGGAAGGTGATCATCGAGGACTACGTACCTGCGCCGTCGTCGCGCAAGTCGCTGAGCCTCGTTGCCCTGATCGTCTTCGTTGTGCTGGCTGCTGCCAGCGTGTTCTTCATCGTGCGTGCCGCCGCAGCGCTGGCCGCAGGAGCTTAATCGACCATGGCTGCTTACGAGCTTATCGATCACGAATACGACGTCGTTGTCGTCGGCGCGGGTGGCTCGGGCCTGCGCGCTGCACTCGGCGCCGCCCAGCAGGGCCTGAAGGTCGCCTGCGTCACCAAGGTCTTCCCAACCCGCTCGCACACCGTGGCTGCCCAAGGCGGCATCTCGGCTTCGCTTGGCAACATGGGCGAAGACTCCTGGCAATGGCACATGTACGACACCGTCAAGGGTTCGGACTGGCTGGGTGACCAGGACGCCATCGAATACCTCGTTCGTAACGCGCCCAAGGCCGTTTACGAGCTGGAACACTGGGGTGTGCCTTTCTCGCGTACCGACGAAGGCAAGATCTACCAGCGCGCCTTCGGCGGTATGACCCGTAACTTCGGTGAAGGTCCGGTTCAGCGCACCTGCGCCGCCGCCGACCGCACCGGCCACGCCATCCTGCACACCCTGTACGGCCAGTCGGTCCGTCGCGAGGTCGAGTTCTTCGTCGAGTACTTCGCTCTCGACCTGATCATGCAAGACGGCACCTGCACCGGCGTCACCGCCCTGCAGCTCGACAACGGCCAGATGCACCAGTTCCGCGCCAAGATGGTCGTTCTGGCCACCGGCGGTTACGGTCGTGCCTACTTCTCGGCAACCTCGGCCCACACCTGCACGGGCGACGGTAACGCAATGGTGCTGCGCGCCGGCCTGCCGCTGCAGGACATGGAATTCGTCCAGTTCCACCCGACCGGCATCTACGGTGCCGGCTGCCTGATCACCGAAGGTGCTCGTGGCGAAGGTGGTTACCTGACCAACTCGGAAGGCGAGCGCTTCATGGAGCGCTATGCGCCGACCGTGAAGGACCTTGCTCCGCGTGACATGGTCTCGCGCTCGATGACCATCGAGATCCGCGAAGGTCGTGGTGTTGGCCCGAACAAGGACCACATCTACCTGCACCTCGATCACCTCGATCCGGCCATCCTGCATCAGCGCCTGCCGGGTATCTCGGAAAGCGCCAAGATCTTTGCTGGCGTGGACGTGACCAAGGAGCCGATCCCGGTTCTGCCGACCGTTCACTACAACATGGGCGGTATCCCGACCAACTATCACGGCGAAGTGCTGACCCTGCGCGACGGCAATCCGGACAGCGTTGTCCCGGGCCTGATGGCAGTGGGCGAAGCGGCTTGCGTCTCGGTTCACGGTGCAAACCGTCTGGGTTCGAACTCGCTGACCGACCTCGTGGTATTCGGCCGCGCTGTTGGCCTGCGTTGCGGCGAAGTCGTCGACAAGGCAGCGCCGGTTCAAGCCGCTCCGAAGTCGCAGATCGACGCCCACATGGCTCGCTTCGACCGCTTCCGTTACGCTTCGGGTTCGACCCCGACGTCGGAACTGCGTCTGTCGATGCAGCGCGCCATGCAGTCGGACGCCGCCGTGTTCCGTACCGGCAAGACGCTGGAAGAGGGCGTTCAGAAGCTGCGCGCCATCGACGCAGCGGGTTCGGACATCAAGACCACGGACCGTGGCCTGATCTGGAACACCGACCTGATGGAAACCCTCGAGTACGACAACCTGATTTCTCAGGCTATGGTCACCATCGAGGGCGCTGCCAACCGTACCGAGTCCCGCGGCGCTCACGCCCGTGAAGACTTCCCGGATCGCGACGACACCAACTGGATGAAGCACACCCTGGCGTGGAAGCGTCCGGGCGAAGGCGTCCAGATCGATTACCGTCCGGTTCACAACTACACCATGTCGGACGAGGTCTCGTACATCGAGCCCAAGGCACGCGTGTACTAAGGAGGATTTGAAACATGGTTCAACTCAACCTCCCGCGCGGCTCCAAGCCGACCACCGGCAAGGTCCACAAGGCTCCGGCTGGCGCGAAGAACGTCAAGTCGTACAAGGTCTATCGTTACGATCCCGAAGTGGACGCCGATCCGCGTTGGGACACCTATGAAGTGTCTTCGGACGACCACGGCCCGATGCTGCTGGACGCCCTGATCCACATCAAGAACACGATCGACCCGACCCTGTCGTTCCGCCGTTCGTGCCGTGAAGGCATCTGCGGTTCGTGCTCGATGAACATCGACGGCTCGAACACCCTCGCCTGCACCAAGGGCTGGGACGAGTGCAAGTCGCACAACATCACCATTGCTCCGCTGCCGCACCAGCCGGTCGTGAAGGATCTGGTGACCGACCTGTCGCTGTTCTACGCCCAGTACGACTCTATCCAGCCGTACCTGCAGTCGGACGTTCCGGATCCGGAAAAAGAACGCCTGCAGACGCCGGAAGAGCGCGAAAAGCTCGACGGTCTGTACGAGTGCATCCTGTGCGCCTGCTGCTCGACCTCGTGCCCGAGCTACTGGTGGAACCAGGAAGAGTACATCGGTCCGGCAGCCCTTCTGGGTGCCTACCGCTGGATCTCGGACAGCCGCGACGACGCCACCCAGAAGCGCCTCGACGATCTGGAAGACCCGTTCAAGCTGTACCGCTGCCACACCATCATGAACTGCGCTCAGGTGTGCCCGAAGGGTCTGAACCCTGCCAAGGCTATTGCCGAGACCAAGAAGCTGATGGTCGCTCCGTCGCGTAAAAAGGAAAAAGCGTCCGCGTAAGCGGGCGCTAAGCCTTCCCCGTGGCAAAGATCAAATACATCGAGTTCGATGGCCGCGAGCATGAGATCGAGGTCAAGAACGGCCTTTCTGTCATGGAAGGCGCTGTCCGGAACAACATTCCGGGTATCGACGCCGACTGCGGTGGGGCCTGCGCTTGCGCAACTTGCCACTGCTATGTCGACGAAGAGTTTCTGGATGTGACGGGCCGCCCGTCGGCGATGGAAGAGTCGATGCTAGACTTCGCCGAGAACGTGCAGCCTAACAGCCGCCTTTCCTGCCAGATCCGCGTTAGTGATGATCTGGACGGCTTGATTGTCCGGCTTCCGGAAAATCAGCACTAAGATGATAGACCCCCGATTGCCTGAGGCCGTCGGGGGTTTTCTTTTATCCCGCCTAAGGCCCGACCATCCCGTTATATTCGGGATCGCCGGCAGTCAGGGATCGGGCAAATCCACCCTCGCGGCGCATCTGGCCAAAACGTATGGGGGTGTCAGTCTTTCGCTCGACGACGCCTATCTGATGCGTGAGGAGCGGGTCGAGTTGGCCCGCAGGGTCCACCCCCTGTTTCACACGCGAGGTGTGCCGGGTACGCACGATCTGGAACTTTTGGGTCGTGTATTGGACGCTTTGCTCGATGCCTCGGAGAACAGCGAGACCCCCCTGCCCGCGTTTGACAAGCTGGCCGACGAGCGCCTCCCCATTGACCAATGGCCGGTGTTCAAGGGGCGTCCGCGCTTTGTCATTCTGGAAGGATGGTGCCTTGGAGTCCTGCCCGAGCCAGAGGCACGGCTGGCTGATCCGGTGAACACACTCGAAGCGGAGGCAGACGTTCTGCTCCACTGGCGCGAGACTGTGAATCAAGAGTTATCAACCGCTTATGCCGCGCTGCATCAAAGGTTGGAGGCTTTGGTGTATTTGAGAGCGCCCGACTTCGACACGGTGCTGGACTGGCGCTGTGAACAGGAGGCCGGGCTTTTGGGCGTGGAATATATTCCGGCCGGACGGCGCGGGGCGCTGGCTCGCTTTGTGGCCCACTTCCAGCGATTGACCCTATGGATGATGCAGGGGGGCATCAGGGCCGATATGACGGTTGATCTTGATACCCGACGCCGTGTTGTTGCCATCGCGATGAACCATACCACCTGATAGGATGAGCTCCAGTAATCGCCTGCCTCTGCGGGCTGTGTCAGGTTTGTTGTTGTGTTCGGTTTGTTCAAACGCGGCGAAAGCGCATCGTCTCTAAAGCCTATTTCCGGCCGCGGTACCGTGATGACGGGGCAAATGGACCTGCCTTGCAGGCTGAAGGCGGCGTCGGACAAGCGGCTTGAGGTGGCGCTGGAGCGCGGGACGGGCGTATCGGGCGCGATGATCGTGGTCGATCACGCGCGCGGACTGGCGATGGACGTAAAGGTAGCGCAGGCCAAGGGAGCCGAGGTCAGCTTCGAGATCGTGCGCAGCCACGATTTACGTGGACTTGTCCCGGCGCGACTGAGCCGCGCGCGGGACGTCTATAACCGCCGCTAGGGCGCGTCAGATACCGGCGGGCATGGTGCCCGAGTTGATCGCGATGCGGCCCACCAGGCCCTTGACGATCAGGTCCAGAGCCGAGCCCTCGCTATAGTCGGCGGCGGCCACAAAGTTCACGCGGTCTTCCGAAATGAGCGAATAGACCTTCTTCTGGTCCTTCTCGTTCGAGCGCGGGTCATAGACGGCGATCGAGAAACCACCCTTGGTGTGCATCATCTTCATGGTCGGCACATCGGTGTCACCATCACCGAGGAAGATCATACGGTCGAACGGGATCGGGCGATCCTCGTCAGGAATGAAGTGGTTTACCCGCTCGTGTTCCCAATGGTTGTTCACGCCCTTGTTGATGCGGAACAGGTACTGGGTCTTGGTGGTATAGTTCACACCTACCGCCGGCCACGCGGCCTCGCCTTTGTCGTCATAGACATAGTGGCTGGCGAAGACGTGCTTGAGAGCGGGACGGATCGGCGTGCCGTCGATCATTTCCTCGAGGCCTGCCGAGATGATGTAGTGCTCGATCTCGAGGTTGTACTTGGCACCGAAGGCGTTGATGCGGTCAAACCAGGACAGATCGCGAAGCCCCTCGAACAGGGCGACGTCCTTGCCGTGATCGCTCAGCATCTCGCGGGTGATGGAAATGCCCTTGGCGCGGGCGTGCTGCAGCATAAGCTGCATATACATCAGGATACCGTCGGCATCGGCCGACTTGGTCAGGGCCTCGGCCTCTCCCCAGAACGCGCCAATGTCCATGCCCACGGACGGGATGAAGCTGACCTCCTGCATGTTTCCACGGGCAAGGGTGCCATCGAAATCATAGATCAGGGCAGTTTTCAGCGGGGCGTTTTCGGCCATGGGGGCAGAGGTTCCTAATGTCTTGGACCGGCCCTGTAGCACGAAGTCAGTCTAAAATCAGTTCCGGTATGGCTGCCGAACTTTGGGCCTTGGTCGGAAGGCGCAGGATGAAGGTCGCGCCCTTCCCGGGTGCCGACTCCACTTCGGCAGTTCCGCCGTGCAACTCCACCAGCGCCTTGACCAGCGCCAATGCCACGCCCGGCCCGCCGCGCTCGCGCCGTACGAACCGGTCGAATACGTGGGCCTGTAGGTGGAAGGGAATGCCGCGCCCGGTGTCGCTGACACGAATTTGCACCTCTTGCGGTGATGCCACTACAGCCAGTTCGACCACGCCGCCGTCCGACACAGCACGACAAGCATTTTCCAGCAGGTGATCAACCGCCTGCCCCACGCGATGCTCGTCCGCTCGCAGGATGGGCAGCTCGTCAGGCAGGGTCAGTTCCAGTCGGGCACCGCGACCTTCGATCTTGGGACGGATCGTCTGGCAGAGTTGCGAAAGCAGGTCTCCGAGGCGCACATCGCCGAGCACCAGTTCCATTTCACCGGCGTCGATCTGGGCCATGTCGAGAACATCGTCGATAGAGCGCGCCAGATGGCTGGCCGCAACGCGGATTGCTCCAGCGTGCTGGCGGCTGCGCTCCGGCATATCGCCCATGGCCTCGAGCAGTTCGGAATAACCGACGATAGTCGTCAGCGGTGTTCGTAGTTCATACGAAACGCTACCGACGAACTCACGCTTAAGAGCCTGACTTTCGGCCAGCGCGGCCTCCTTCTCGGCCAGAGCCTGCTCCAGTCCACGGCGTGCCGTCTCGTCGCCGAATGCCACCAGGGTAGCACCGTCAGGCAAAGGCCGGGTCTTCCACACCACGAACCTGCCGTCTTGCGTACGGCCCTCGCCCGAGACGGGGATACGGCTCTCCGGGTCGGGATCGGCCACGCGCGCCTTTAGCCCCATCCACAGCGCATTGTCCGGTAGGAGGGCGCGGCACAGTTGTGCCACGTCGTCAAAGTCCTGCGCATTGTCCAGCTTTTCCTTAGACAGGTTCCAGAACGCCTCGAAGGCATCGTTACGCAGACGAAGGCGACTGTCGGAGCCGAACACCGCCACGGCGTCCGACAGCTTGTCCAGCGTCGCCATCTGGACCTGAATTTGCGCATTGTAGCGGCTGCGCAGGTTCAACTCGTCGGTGATGTCCGAGAAGATCAGCAGGATGCCGCCCAGCGGGTGCGGCTGGCGGACGACGCGCAGGGTCCGACCGTCGGGCAGGCGCCACGTATCGTCGGGCGAGGCCTGGGCTGCGCCATAGAATTCCAGCTCGTGAGCTTTCCACTGGGCGTAATCGACCACTTCGGGCAACAGGCGGCGCTGGCGCAGGCGATCCAGAAGCTCGCCATGCGTCGGGCGTTCGTCCAGCCATGCAGCATCGATATTGAACAACTGCTGGAAGGCGGTGTTGTGGAAGGCCAGACGCTTGGCCGGACCGAAGATGGCCACGGCATCGGCAAGGTGGTTCAGCGTCTCGTCATGGGCTTCAACGTGACGGCGCAGGGTGTCGCGCGTCTCTTCGGCCTCGGTCATGTCGATGGCGAAGGCGATAACCGCCCCTCGCCCGCCGATCAGCGGCTCTGCCGTGATCTTCCATGCGCGGCGTCGGCCATCGGACGAAATCCAGCGGAAGCCTTCCTGACGGCTGTTCAGGCGTACGGCCTCCGCGACGATGGCGTCGGCGCCGCGATCAAAGCTGATGCCGTTGTCGCGCGCGCCTTGCAGACTGTCGCAGCGGGTTTCGTGCAGCCACGCACCGTTCGCCCAGACCAGCTTGCCCGAGCCGTCCACCACCCATGTAGGCGATGGCGACTGCTCGGCCAGAACGCCCGGACCGGCCTCCATGCCGATGGCGTGGGTGACCTTGGACAGGCGCACCCATGCCCCGCCCCCCAGAGCGCGTCCTTCGACAGCCCAGGAGCCTTCACCGGACTCGATCACGGTTTCGAAACCCTCGCCCTCATGCAGAAGGGCGATCATGCGGTTGGGATGCAGGCGTTTTAGGCGGGCGGTAAGCTGGTCCGCAGCGGTCCGAACGGCCTCCTCGCTCGGTTGCCCCCCGTTCGGGAGGGGCTGCTCCACCAGATGGAACAGTGGCTCCCGGGGGCCATAGATCGCTCGCACAGACCCTTCTGGCGACAGGGCAAGTCGCAGATCATCAAAGGCGTTCAGTGCGCCCGCACAGGCGGCGGACTGGATCAAGGCGTGGGTGGCCTGTTCTTCAACAGCCTGTTCGCGGCGTTTGATACTGCGATGCAGGCGGGCGGCCCATGCACTGACCGCGAGCGCCAGACCCGCGGCACCAGCCGTGGCCACATAGGCGATGTCGGCGGCGATGTCGGCCTCGGCCATACCCACTCCAGCGCGCAAAAGGTTGATTCGCGTTTACCATAACCTGATTGGGGGCTTTTCGGCGACGCTTGATGCCGTATTGCGCCATCGGATTTGAAGGGCGATATCGCGAGTATGGAACAGCCATGGCACGACCAGACCGCCCCTTCGCTCGACGACTTCGACCGTATGGCCAGGCAGGCCTTTGACGCCCTGCCCGACCTGTTCCGGCAGGCTGCGGCGGATGTCATTATTCGGATTGATGATTTCCCCGATGACGAGATCCTTCGCGATCTGGAAATCGAAGACGGTTTCGAACTGACCGGCCTCTATGTCGGGGCACATGTGGGGGAACGGGACGGGCTTGGGCCTGCGCCGGAACCGTCGCGGGTATTTCTCTATCGACGGCCTATTCTGGACGAGTGGTGCGAGCGGGGCGACGTGGGCCTGTTTGAACTGGTGTCCCATGTCCTGATCCACGAACTGGGCCATCATATGGGTCTGGACGATGACCAGATCGATGCCATCGAAGACGCTGCAGACTGATCGCAGGCATTAAAAAAGGGCAGGTACCTCGCGGCCCCTGCCCTTGTTTGTTTAGTAGCGCTGGAGATGCGCGATGAAGAAGCCGTCGAGACTGCCCTTGTCCGCCCACTGACCTGGCAGAATGCGCAGCCAGCCCTCTTTGGTCAGAGCCTCCTGGGGCGCACCGACGTCCTCAGGATTGATCGGAGCCGTTTTGAAGGCGCTGTTGCGGCGAAGGAAGGCCAGAATCTGGGTTTCGCCCTCCTCGCGCTCCAGCGAGCAGACGCAATAGACCATTCGGCCGCCAGGCTTCACCTTGTTGGCGGCGACGTCCAGCAGACGGTGCTGGACATCGGCCAGCTTGGCGATATCGGTCGGGCGCACGGCGCGCAGCGCCTCTGGGTTACGGCGGAAGGTGCCGGTCGCCGTGCAGGGGGCATCCAGCAACACAGCGTCGAACTGGCGACTGTCTTCCCAGTCCTCGGCCGGAATGGCGATGACTTCGGCTTCCAGCTTGGTGCGGGCGAAGTTCTGGCGCAGGCGCTTCAGACGGCTTTCCGAGCGGTCCAGCGCCACCACCGAGGCACCCGCAGAGGCGATCTGAAGGGTCTTGCCACCGGGGGCCGCGCAAAGGTCCAGAATCGTCTCGCCAGCCTTGGCATTCAGGATGCGGGCCGGAATGGCAGCGGCGGCGTCCTGTACCCACCAGTCACCATTGTCAAAGCCCGGCCACTGGGCCACATCGCCGCGACGTTCGGTACGCAGGGTGCCGCCCGGCAGGCGGGTGGCCTCCAGCGGCTCGCCGACGGTGGCGGGATCGATATCCGGCTTGATCGAGATATCGGTCGGTGGCTCGAAACGGGTAGCCTCGGCCAGCCCTTTCAGAGCCTCGTCACCGAAATTGGCCTGCCAGCGTGCTGCGAGCCAGTCGGGCAAGTTGGCGACCGGCGAGGTCACGCCATAGCCGTCGCGGTCGATACCGCGCAGGACGGCATTGATAAGGTTCTTGTACGGTCGGGTCTTGTTATCGCGCTCGGCCAGTTTGACGGCGGTCGATACTGCCGCGAACGCAGGCGTCTCCAGTACCAGCATCTGCGCCAGTGCAATGCGCAGGATGGTCAGGGTCGGCAGGCCGGGCATAGTCTTCAAACGACGGCCCATGATCTGGTCGATTTCGCCCAGACGGCGCAGGGCACCCATTGCCGTGGCGCGCGCAAACGCGCGGTCGGCGGGCGACAGGTCCTTGGCCGGGCTCCTGGCCAGTTCCTCGTCCAGACCCGTGCGTTTTTCCAGCCCCGCGTTAAGCAGTACACCTGCCACCATACGCGCCTGAACACCCACTTCCGGGAACCGGTCCTCGCCCTTCGGACGGGGCCCCTTGGCACCGCCCGAATGGGGGCGGTTGTTCGGGCGGTTAGCGGGCTTGCCCCGCTTGGCCGGACGGGCATGGCCATCTTTGTTGATGACGGTCTTTTCGGGCGGGCGGCTCATACGGATACCTGCGTTCCAAGCTCGACCACGCGGCCTGGGGGAATACGGAAGAAGTCGGTCGGGTTGGCGGCGTTACGCATCAGGAAGATGAAAAGCTTGTCCTGCCACATGGGCATGCCCTGACGGGCGGTGGGAATAACGGAGCGACGGCCGAGGAAGAAGCTGGTCGACATGATGTCAAACTTCAGACCTTGGCGACGGCACTGGGCCAGTGCCTTGGGCACGTTAGGCGTCTCCATATAGCCGAACGTGAGAGTGATGCGCTTGAAATCGTCGGAAATGACTTCGATGGCTATCCGCTCGTCCGCCCGAACGCGTGGGCGATGCGAGGTGTGGACCGTCATGATGATGTTTTTCTCATGCAAGACTTTGTTATGCTTGAGGTTATGCATCATCGCCACGGGCGCGACCGTCGGGTCTGACGTCAGGAAGATAGCCGTGCCCTGAGCCCGATGGGGCGGACGGGCGCTGAGCATATCGATAAGATCGGTCAGCGGCAGGCTGTCACGGCGGGTCTTCTCGCCAAGGATTTGCGTGCCGCGCACCCACGTCCACATCAGCAGCACGATCAGCGAGCCAATCAGCAGCGGCATCCATGCGCCGTCAGGCAGCTTGAGCAGGTTGGAGCTGAGGAAGATCAGGTCGACAAAGCCCATGGGGATCAGCACGGCCAGCACACCCCACAGCGGCCAGTTCCACTTGTGACGTGCCACGGTGAAGGCCATCAGCGTATTGACGAACATCACGCCGGTAACGGCAACGCCATAGGCCGCCGTCAGATTGTGGGTGTTCTGGAAGGTCACCAGCAGGAACAGGACACCCACCATCAGCAGGCCGTTGATGGCCGGCACGTAAATCTGACCGGCCTGGGTCTCGGAGGTGTTGCGAATATCCAGTCGCGGTAGAAGTCCCAGCTGCACTGCCTGTTGGGTGACCGAGAAGGCACCGGTGATAACGGCCTGCGACGCAATCACGGTGGCGGCTGTCGCCAGCAGCAACAGCGGCCAGTAGATCAGCTGCGGCACCATGTTCCAGAACGGGTTGTCCAGCGCCGTGGGGTGCGACAGCAGGAAGGCCCCCTGACCCAGATAGTTCAAGGTCAGGCAGGGCAGAACCACATAGAGCCAGCCCTTGCGAATGGGCGACTTTCCGAAATGGCCCATGTCGGCATAGAGCGCCTCGGCACCGGTCACGGCGAGGAAGACGCTGCCCAGAATGACAAAGCCCAGTACCGGGTTCTTGGCCAGCAGGGTCAGGGCGTAGTGGGGCGAAAGCGCTTGTAGGACCGACAGGTCGTCGAACAGGTGGAACAGACCCAGTGCGCCAAGGCTGAGGAACCAGGCCAACGTGATGGGGCCAAAGAACTTCGCCAATCCGGCGGTCCCGTGCGACTGCACCGCAAACACGCCGATGAGAATGATGCCGGCGATCGGCACGATGAAGGGATTGATGGCGCTGCCCACGCCGGGCGCACCGCGAATACCCTCAATGGCCGACAAGACCGAGATGGCGGGGGTGATGACGCCATCGGCATAGAACAGGGCGGCACCACAGACGCCCAGAACAAACAGATAGGCACTGCGACGGCCAAGAGCGTTCTGTGCCAGCGCCATTAGCGACAGCGCACCGCCTTCGCCGCGGTTGTCCGCACGCATCAGGAAGGCGACGTATTTGAACGTCACCACGATCATCAACGCCCAAAAGGCCAGCGACACCACGCCCATGATGGCCAGACGCGGGTCACCTAGGGCTTGAGCATGGCCCACGGCTTCGCGCAGGGCGTAGATCGGACTGGTGCCGATATCGCCAAACACCACACCAATCGCGCCAATCAGCAAGGCGCGCTGGGCAGCCTTGGACTGGGGGGCAGGGACTTCCCCGCCTTGGTGAGGTTGAGACGGTTGATGAGAAGCGCCGACCGCATTTTGATCGTCGCGCGGGTGATCCCCGACCATGCAAATCCTCCGGGTCGCGCGGGAGACGCGCCCATCAAGAGCGGCGGGCCTTTAGACCCTTTCCATCAGCGGTTCAATCGTGACGAAGTTCCGGTAGCGCCGCAGCCGAGATTATACGCCGATCCACTTTGGATTGCAGCATGACCAACAAAGCTTCGCCGCGACGGGCGGCCTGGGTGGCTTCCTCGGGGAGGGTGTACAGCGCAGGGCGGCCGCTCCAGTCGCCTAAGCTATAGATTTCACGAACAACATTGATGTGGCTGACGCTCTGTCCGCGATTGTCTCCGGCGCGCACAACGACCGTCTGCACCCCCGGAAGATAGCGGACCGCCACCACTTCAGCACCCCCTTGAGGGGCGGGACCGGACCCGACGCCTACGCGATCGCCGGTTTCACGAAATTCAATTTCCGGCGGCCAAGTGTCCTGTTTTGAATGATCGGCGACGGCGGCCATCAAGTCTGACGGACGGGTCTGGGTGACGGATTTTTGACCCGAGATGACCACCTGCGGGGTAGCGAGACTGCGAAGGCCCAGTGCCTGACGATAGGCGCGCTGGCGTTGCGAAAACTCGGGGCGGGCAAAGGTGTCTGACCAGCCCAGATAGTCCCAGTAGTCGACGCCATAGGTGAGAACCACCACCTTGGGGTCCTGTGCAGCCATGCGCACGACGCTCTGGTTCGCCGCGGGGCAGCCGGTGCAGCCTTGAGCTGTAAACAGTTCAACGACCACAGGCGTCTCCGCCCCCAGCGCATGTCCGGCAGCCAGAAGCGTTCCACACAGGACGGGCAGTGCAATCGATCTGCGCACGCACTACCCCCAAAGCCATTCAAGGTGGCGGGAGTGTAACGACAGTCTGGCGCGGCGCAGGTCATAAATGCGTGAGGGGCGACAGACTGTCGCCTGTCGCCCCTCGAGAAACCTTCGACGGGAACGTCGCGGGTTACTTGTCGTCCATCAGCTGTTGGCTGAGATAGACATAGTGGCGTGCCCAGCGACGGGCGTTGGCCACGGGGTCGGCGTCGTTCGAGTGACCGCCGACTGTGTCCTCGTAATAGAGGTGATCGTGGCCCTGATCGCCCAGACGCGCCGCGAATTTGCGGGCATGACCGGGGTGGACGCGGTCATCCAGCGTGTTGGTGGTGATGTAGACACGCGGATATTCAACGTCCGGACGCAGCAGTTGATAGGCCGAGTATTTGGAAATGAACGCGGCATCACCCGGAATGCGCGGGTCGCCATACTCGCCGATCCACGAGGCACCGGCAGGCAGTTCCTGATAGCGCATCATGTCGATCAGCGGGCTCTCAATGACCGCTGCGTTGAACAGGTCGGGGTTCTGGGTGATCGACACGGAAGTCAGAACGCCACCGTTCGAGCGACCATAGATGCCGAGGTGGTCGGACGAGGTAATGCCGCGTGCGATCAGGTCGCGCCCCACCGAGGCGAAGTCGTCAAACGCGCGCTGGCGGTTCTCGCGCAGGGCGGCTTGGTGCCATGCGGGGCCGAACTCGCCACCACCACGGATGTTGGCCTGCACGAAGACGCCGCCGTTTTCCAGCCAAAGCTTGCCCATCTCCGGCTTGTAGGCGGGCGGGAAGCTGGCTTGGAAGCCGCCGTAACCGAACATGATGGCCGGAGCCTTGCCGTCCATCTTCATCTCGCGCGGACGCACGATAAAGTAGGGGATCTTGGTCCCGTCGGTCGAGGTGGCCTCGAACTGTTCGACCACGTGGGTCGAGGCATCGAACTTGGCCGCAGCCGCCTTCATCGGAGCCACAGCGCCGGTGTTGAAGTTGGCGAGGCTGAGGGTCGGCGGGGTCAGGAAGCCTTGGGTCGAGACAAAGACACGGCCCGTCGAGCGCGAAGCCGAGCCGAGGTTCACGGCCACGTTCTCCGGCACGGCGATGGCATTCTGTTCCCAGCCGTCAGTGCCGAGGGTGAAGCGGGTCAGCTTGCCCACCACATTGTCGGCGATGACAGCCATGATGCCGTCTTTCATCACCGAAACGTCCTGAAGCGACTGGCGCGCGTTCGGCGAGAAGACGAGCGCGGCTTGCTTGGGATAGGCAATGCGCGGACGCTGCACGTTCAGCAGGTTAAGCGGCACCGACAGCAGGTCGCCGCCCTTGTAGCCGTGACCGTCAAATGTCCAGTCCTGATCCAGCGAGAAGATCAGATTGCCGTCCAGCATGCCCTGAATGCTGACACGCTCGGGCAGTTGCAGTTGCCACGGCTTGCCGTTTTCGTCGTAGGCCCAGATTTGCGAGCGGAAGGTGTCAAGCGGGCGGCTGAAGAGCACGGCCTCGACCGAGCCATCAACCTTGCGCATGACGATCGGCGAGACGCCATAGCCGCCGTCCGACTGTTCGCCGCGATAGACTTCGGTCGCCTTGTCCAGCGTCTCGCCGCGGTTCAGGACTTTGACCATGAAGGGATAGCCGCTCTCGGTGAGCGAGCCTTCGCCAAAGTCGGTGGCGACCAGCAGGGCGTTGCTGTGAAGCCAGCTGATGCGGTGCTTGCCTTCGGGGATAACGAACCCGCCATCGACGAATGATTTCGTCGCGACATCGAACTCGCGCACGACGACAGCGTCCTTGCCTCCGTCCGAAAGCGAGATCAGGCAAAGGTTCTCGGCGGGCGGCAGGCAGCTGACACCCTTGAACACCCAGTCACGACCCTCGGCCTTGGCCAGAGCGTCGAGGTCCAGCAGGGTTTCCCACTGCGGGTTTGGCGTGGCGTAGCTTTCGACCGAGGTCCGGCGCCACACACCCTTGGGGTTGGTGCCGTCCTGCCAGAAGTTGGCCAGTTGGTCGCCAAGGAAGCGGGGCGAAGCGATCCGGTCGTTCGCGGTCAGGATGACCTCGGCCTGCTGGCGGAAGGTTTCGTAGCGCGGGTCGGTCGTCAGGGCCGCAAGCGCCTTTTCGTTCGACTTGGCGACGAAGGCCATGGCCTCGGCACCCTGCACCTGTTCCAGCGCCAGATGGTCGTCCGCCGCTGCCACGCCTGCGGGCGACAGGTCGCGCGGGAAGTGCGGTGGGAGGTTCGACGCGGTGCTGATACCCCGTTGGCCGTCAAGACCGGCTGCGCCTTGGGTATGCGCAGCACAGGCACCCAGCAGCAGAGCGGGTAGGGCGGCGGTCAGAAGAAGAGATTTCATCATCGTTGGCATCACTTGTCCTGCGCGTTGTCCATCAGGCGACGGGTCAGATAGGTGTATTCCAGCGCTTGGCGGCGAGCCGTTTCGCGCAGGTTGGCACCGGCCGCGTGGCCACCGTCGGTGTTCTCGTAGAACAGAACCTCGTGGCCCAGTTCTTCAAGGCGTGCGGCAGCCTTACGGGCGTGACCCGGGTGGACGCGGTCATCCTTGGTCGAGGTGTGGATGAAGACTTCCGGATACGGCGCATCGGCGCTCAGGCGCTGATAGGGCGAGTACTCGGCAATCCAGGCGCGTTGTTCGGCGATGTCCGGATCACCGTATTCGCCACGCCACGAGGCGCCCGCCAGCAGCTTGTGGAAGCGCAGCATGTCGAACAGCGGCACTTGGATGATGGCCGCATTGATCAGGTCCGGACGCTGGGTCAGCATGGCACCCATGAACAGGCCGCCTTGCGAGCCGCCCATGATGCCAAGGTGTGGCTGGCTGGTGATCTGACGGGTGATCAGGTCTTGGGCCACGGCCTGGAAGTCTTCGTGGGCGCGTTGGCGGTTCTGTTGCAGAGCGGCCTGGTGCCAGCGCGGGCCGAACTCGCCGCCACCACGGGTGTTGGCGATGACATAGATGCCGCCGCGCTCCAGCCAAAGCTTGCCGATGGTGCCGCTATAGGACGGCAGCAGCGACGACTGGAAACCACCATAGCCGTACAGCAGGGTCGGGTTGGAACCGTCCAGCGGAGCATCTTCTTTGCGCACCACGAAGTACGGGATCAGGGTGCCGTCCTTGCTGGTGGCCTGATGCTGTTCGACGATCATGCCGGTGGCATCGAACTTGGCGGGCAGCGACTTGGAAACGGCGGCTTGGCCGGTCGCGGCGTCGGCGAAATACAGGGTCGACGGCGTCAGATAGCCGCTGACCGAGGTGAAGAAGCGGTCGTCCTCGTCCGAGGTCGAGCCGATACCCACGGTCACGTTTTGCGGCAGGTCTAGGCGGGTGCGCGACCAGTCGGCCGGATCATAGACATAGACCGAGCCGCGCACGTTTTCATAAAGGGCGACAACCAGCTTGTTGCGGGTGGCGCGTATGCTTTCGACAGCTTCGCGCTCGTTCGGGCTGATGATCAGTTGAGCCTGAACCGACTTATCGGCCTTCCAGGCTTCGAAGTCATAAGCAAACACGTCGCCGGTCTTGAAGCTTTGGCCCGACGGCGCGGTCCAGTCCTCGTCGGTGGAAACGACCAGCTTGCCTGCGACCAATGCGGTGATGCCGCCCTTCGCCGGCAGCGGAACCGGTACAACCGAGCCGTCGGCCTTCAGCTCGAAGGTTTCGCGGCTGTAGAAGTCCGTGGCGCGGTTGATGAAGGTCGCCTTTGCGTTACCGTCAGCATCACGCAGGACATAGGCCGAGATCGACATGTCGTCGCGCTGGCCTTCATAGACGATAGGGGCCTGTTCGACGGTTTGACCGCGTTTCAGAACGCGCACAACGCGCGAATAGCCCGAGGTCGTCTGGTTGGCGTCGGTGAAGGCGTCCGAGACCAGCAGGGTGTCGCGGTCGATCCAGCTGATGCCGCTCTTGGACTCGGGAAAGCTGAAACCACCCTCAACGAATTTGCGCTCGACGGTGTCGAACTCGCGTTCCACGGTGGCGTCCTTGCCGCCGTCCGATAGCGAGATCAGGCAGTAACGGCCCTCGGGCGGGAGGCAGGTCGAGCCTTTATAAACCCAGTTTGCGCCTTCGGCAGCCGACAGGGCGTCGATGTCCAGAATGGTCTCCCAGACCGGATTTTCCGAGTTGTAGGATTCAATGGTGGTGCGGCGCCAGATGCCGCGGACATGCTCGGCGTCCTGCCAGAAGTTGTCGATCTTTCCGCCGCGCGTCAGGCCTGCCGACGGGATGCGGTCGCGCGACTGGAGGATGTTCAGGGCTTGGTTATAGAGGCCTTCATAGCGGGGATCCGACTGTAGCGTGCCCAGCGACTTGGCATTGTGCTCTGCGACCCATTCGTTGACGCGCGGGCTGTCGATGTCTTCCAGCCAGAGATAGGGGTCGGTGGCGTCGGTCATGGCAAATCCGGACGTTGGGGCAGCGGAAATATTGGTGCTGGCGGCTTGGGCGCTCGCGGCGGCAGGCAAGCCGGCTCCGAGCAGAAGAGCAGCAGTGGCAGCCGCCGTACGATAGGCCGCGGCGCGGCTAAGGATGCGGAACATGGGTCCTCCCCAGACTATGAACTGGGCGTCACATTGACGGTGGTTCCATCCAACGACAAGGCAACAGAACGGCGCACGCTCAATTCCGCAGAAAATCCGCCAGCCTAGTGCCCTTCGTCCGGAATATTCAGCAGAAGGCCGCACGCCTTACAGTGCACCGCATCTTGATCGTGTTTCTGGAGGCCGCACTGGGGGCAGGGGAAGCGCACCTTGCCTGGCCGGATCAGGGTTTGAGCCAGACGGATAAACAGGGTGATCCCCACCAGCATAATGACGATGGAAATAACCCTGCCCCAGTTGCCGGGCAGGGTGATATCGCCGAAGCCGGTGGTCGAAAGGGTGGCGACGGTAAAGTACAGCGCATCCAGATAGCCATGAATGCCCTCGGCCTTGCCCCGGAAATAGGCATAGACGAAGCCGGTGGTGACAAAGATGAAGGTGACCAGCGCGGCACCGGCGCGAGTGACTTCCTCCACCCGGGTGTCATCGAATTTGCGCCCGATCGTGCGCCAGAACAGGTCGCTGTTCAAAAGGCTCCAGAACCGCAACAAGCGCAGGAAGCCGAAGTTCGCCAGCCATGCCGGAAACAGCAGCGTCGCCAGCACCATCAAGTCGACCCAGACTATGGGCTTTTTCAGCCAGTCCTTGATATCCGAATAGGCATAGGCCCGCGCGGCAAGATCCAGCCCGAGGATCAGGGCGATAAAGGCATCGGCGACATAGAAGGCCCAACCCGCCTCCTTCAGGATAGGAGCGGCGATGAAAAACCCGATGATGGCCAGATCGACCACGATCACCATCAGGCGGAATTTCACCGCATTGGGCTGGGTGCCATGGTACAGATAGCGCAAACGCGCCCTCAACCGCAGGCCGTCGGCCTTGGGAGTGTGGGTTTCGGGGTTACCGCTGGTGGTCATGACGCCAGCGATACATGAGTTACGGGGAATTCCCAGAGATGATGCTTGGTCAAAGCCAGACATCGGCCGATTGGCCCTATGTGAGGATGAATGGGGCGGGTAACGCCTTCATCGTCGTGGACGCCACCCAGCGCCCGTTCCAACCATCCGAATACGAAGTGCGCCGCTTGGCCTCTCCGGAAGCCGGCGTGGGCGGGTTCGATCAACTGATCTCCATTGAACGTGCTCATGACGCCGACGCCTTCATGCGGGTTTGGAATGCCGACGGCTCCATGGTCGAAACGTGCGGTAATGCCCTGCGTTGCGTGGGTTGGCTATTGTTGGATGGCAAGGCTCGCGATGCCGTGACAATCGACACCCTTGGCGGCATGGCGCGTGCCAGCCGTGCCGGAGATCTGGCTGTACGGGTGGACATGGGGAAGCCGCGTTTACGCTGGGACCAGATCCCGCTCTCCGAAGAAATGGACACACGCGGCATAGAGCTTCAGGTCGGCCCGATCGACAATCCTGTGGTGCATACGCCGGGGGCCGTCTCCATGGGTAACCCCCACGTGGTGTTCTTCACGGACAGGCAGGATGATGGCTTCGTTCGCGGCACCGGCTCGCTGATCGAACACCACCCTCTGTTTCCCGAGGGCGTCAACGTGGGTTTCGCCAATGTACTGGACCGCGGGACCATCCGCCTGCGCGTCTGGGAGAGGGGCGCAGGACTGACGCTGGCCTGCGGGACGGGCGCTTGCGCGGCCATGGTTGCGGCCAGCCGCAGGGGGCTGATTGACCGCTCGGCGAAGATGATCCTCGACGGTGGTGAACTCTTGGTCGAATGGGACGAAGGTTCGAACCACGTCTTTATGACCGGTCCTGTTGAAATTGAGAGGACTGGAAGCCTGAATTCCGTGCTGTAATGGAGTTTGACCGGCGCGCGTGTTGTTTCATTGCAAACGGCGCTCTAGGAACGACGAGTGGCAGCCCGCCTTTGGTTTGAGAAGTAGATGCCTGATTTGACTGACAAACAGACCTTCACCGACGAAGACGCCCTGGATTTCCACCGGGTGCCTACGCCCGGCAAGATTTCGATGGCACCGACCAAGCCAATGGCGACCCAGCGCGACCTGTCGCTGGCTTATTCGCCAGGCGTGGCTGTTCCGGTCCGCGCGATCGCCGAGGATCCTGACAAGGCCTACGATTACACCTCCAAGGGCAACCTTGTTGCGGTGATCTCGAACGGCACGGCCATTCTGGGTCTGGGCAACCTCGGTCACATGGCGTCCAAGCCGGTGATGGAAGGCAAGTCGGTCCTGTTCAAACGCTTCGCCGACGTCGACAGCTTCGACGTTGAAGTGAAGACGACCGATCCGGACGAGTTCGTCACGGTTGTCAAAAACATCGGCGACACCTGGGGCGGCATCAACCTGGAGGACATCAAGTCTCCGGAATGCTTCGAGATCGAAGCCCAGCTGCAAGACCTGCTCGATATTCCGGTCTTCCACGATGACCAGCACGGCACGGCCATTATCGCCACCGCCGGCCTGATCAACGCCGCTCATATCGCCGGCAAAAAACTGGAAGACCTCAAGGTCGTCCTGTCCGGCGCGGGCGCTGCGGGCCTGTCGACCATCGCCCTGATGAAGGCCGCTGGCGTCAAGGCCGAGAATACCGTCATCTGCGACCGCGACGGCGTCGTCTACAAGGGCCGCCCGTCGGGTATGGACCAGTGGAAGGCCGCACACGCGACCGAAACGCCTCACCGCACCCTGGCCGAGGCTATGGTCGGCGCTGACGTTGTCATCGGCCTGTCGGCCAAGGGCGCGATCAGCAAGGAAATGGTCGCCACGATGGGGCCGCGTCCGATCATTTTCGCCATGGCCAACCCTGATCCGGAAATCACGCCGGAAGAGGTCAAAGAGGTCCGCGACGACGCCATCATCGCCACCGGCCGTTCGGACTATCCGAACCAGGTCAACAACGTGCTGGCCTTCCCGTACCTGTTCCGTGGTGCGCTGGACGTGCGCGCCCGCCGCATCAACCACGAGATGAAGGTCGCCTGCGCCGAAGCGCTGGCCGCGCTGGCTCGCGAAGACGTGCCGGACGAGGTCGCCGCCGCATATCGTGGTCGCAAGCTGAAATTCGGTTCGGAATACATCATCCCGTCGCCGTTCGATCCGCGTCTGGTCTGGTACATCCCGCCGTTCATCGCGCAGGTTGCGATGGATACGGGTGTGGCCCGTACACCGATTGCCGACATGGATGCTTACCGCACCTCGCTGCGTTCGCGCGTCGATCCGTCGGCTGCCCTGATGCAGAAGATCTCGTCGGCCGTCCGCATGGGGCCGAAGCAGCGCGTCGTCTTCGCCGAGGGTGAAGAGCCTTCGGTCATTCGTGCCGCATGGGCCTTCAAGCAAGCTGAACTTGGTGATCCGATCCTGGTCGGTCGCGAGGAACTGATCCGTCAGAATGCGGCGGAAGCCGGTTTCAACTTCGACGAAATGGGCATCAGCATCATGAATGCCCGCGTGTCCGAGCGTAACGCCGAATACGTCGACTGGCTGTACAACCGCCTCCAGCGCCGCGGCTATCTACGCCGTGACGTCCAGCGCATGATCAACCAGGACCGCAACTACTTCGGTGCCGCCATGGTGGCGCGCGGCGAAGCGGACTGCATGGTCACGGGCGTAACCCGTAACTTCAACATGGCCCTGAAAGAAGTCCGTCGCGTTCTGGACGTGACCGACCGCATGATCGGCCTGTCGATCGTTCTGGCCAAGGGACGCACCCTGTTCGTGGCCGATACTTCGATCCACGAACTGCCGAGCGCTGAAGAACTGGCCGAGATCGCCGTGAAGGCAGCGGCCACCGTCCGCAAGCTGGGCCGCACCCCGCGTGTCGCCTTCCTGTCGTACTCGACCTTCGGTGATCCGCCGGGTGATCGTGGCGAGAAGGTCCGCGAGGCCATCCGCATTCTCGATGGTATGGATGTCGACTTCGAATACGAAGGCGAAATGCCGCCGGAACTGGCGCTCAATCCCGATGCCCGCGCCAACTACCCGTTCATGCGCCTGACGGGCGATGCGAACGTGCTGGTGATGCCGGCGATCCATTCGGCAGCTATCTCGACCCGTCTGGTTCAGTCGCTGGGCGGCGCAACCGTGATCGGTCCGCTGCTGGTGGGTCTGGAGAAGTCGGTGCAGATCGTGCCGCTGGGCGCGTCGGTCAGCGAGATCATCAACGCGGCGACCTTCGCGGCCTATGGTGCCGACGAGAAGGGCTGATCGCTTCAGGTCTGATGAAGACAAAAGAAAGGGCGGTGCCAGTGGCACCGCCCTTTTTCGTTAGGCCTCTTGTCCTTGCGCCTTCTTCAGCGCCAGATGTCGGGGCGCGACATAAAAGGCCAAGCCAATGGCAAACAGGCCGATCAACGTGGAGTAGAAGAAGAAGGTCATATAGCCCGCTCCCAAACCGGCGACGGACACACCGCTCTTGGCGGCGCCGTCGACCAGCGAACCCGCAGGCAGGTTACCGAACAGGCCCTTCAGCGGCGCAGTAAACCCACCTGCATCGGCGGATCGCGCCGAGGCCTCGACGATCTTGCCCGACTGCGATGCTACCAGCTTGCCGGGCAGGGCGTAGAGCGAACTAAACAGAGCGTACTGGGTGGCCGTGAAGCCAACCGAAGTCAGGCTCGACATATAGGCAATAAGGGCCGTGCCGGCGATACCGGTAGCCACGTTATCGGCACAGATAGCGATGAACAGGGCCGGCAAATCGTGGCCCTGCGTCGCCAGCCACGCGAAGATCAGGTTGGATACAGGGCTCATGAAGGCACCGATCACCATGGTGCGTATCAGGCCGAAACGCACCACCATCACACCGCCCAGGAACACGCCGATGGAGATGGCGACTACGCCGAAGATCTTACGAACCTCGCCGATCTCGAGCAGGCTGAACCCCAGATCCAGATAGAAGGGGTTCATGATGTTCAATACGAAATCGGAAAGGCGATACAGGCAGATAAGTGCAAGAATGGGCCCTGCCAGTTTGCCGAAGCGGATGAAAAAGTCCTTCACCGGAGCGCCGAACGACGACGCCAGATAGGCCCCCGGACGGGTGCGATAGCCGGGAATGGGCGAGCAACTGGCAAACAGCATACCGAAGCCCATGATGATCCAGACGAACTGGACCAGTACGCCTATGCCGCCACTCAGTTCCAGTCCGGCATTGAGAGCGGTCATGAGGCCTTGCGGCACGGCCCAGCCGATAGCCCACTGGAAGGCAGCAATCTTATCGGTCAGACCCGTGCCGATAAGGATGGCCGACAGGAAGATCATGGCGATACGCACCACCCACTCGATCTTTTCGGCAACGGGGCGCTCCGGAATGTCCGACACGGGAATGGGGCGGATGACGTGGGCCTGCTCACGCGGGGCAAGCAATACGCCCAAAAGGCCGAACACCATCAGGGCGGCCATGACCGCATAGGACAGGTTCCAGCTATAGAACTCGGCCAAGGCCAACGGCACAAAGCCTGCAATGATTTGGGCGACGCGATAACCTAGCTGATAGGCAGCAGCCATGACGCCTTGTCGGCTGTCGTCCACGGCCTCGATGCGCCACGCATCGATGGCGATGTCTTGAGTGGCCCCGAAGAATCCGACCATCACAGCAAAGGCCGCGACCAGCCCCAGATTTTCCTGCGGATTAGTGCCGGAAATCAGCCATAGCCCGAGTATGACAACGCACTGGGTCGCCAGCATCCATGAGCGTCTATGGCCCAACCATTTGGATAAAAACGGAATATTCGTCCGGTCTAGCAACGGTGCCCAGACGAACTTGAGCGCATAGACCAGCGTAGCCAATGCGAAGAAGCCGATCATCTCAAGCGAAACGCCGCTGTCGCGCAGCCACGCCGACAGGGTGTCGTAGATCAACAGGAACGGCAGACCTGCCGAGAAGCCGAGAAGCAACATCGCCAAGGGGCGACGCTCTAGATAGACCGCCAGCCCAGCCAACCGCCCCTTAGGCTTGGTACCGTTGTCGGTGGCCTTGTCGGCTTGCGTCTGATCAGGCTGCGCCATGCTTCACTCCGGCCACTGGCCGGACGGTCCGGCTCTAATTGTTTGCGGTCAACTTGGCGCGGTTGTTACCATTCGTCCAGCGGGCGAGCGACATCCGCAGGGCATCTATTTCCAGCGGCTTGGTCAGATGGTCGTTCATGCCCGCTTCAAGGCAGGCCGCGCGATCCTCGGCATAGGCATTGGCGGTCAGGGCAACGATTGGAGTGGAATGCCCAAGCGCGCGCAGCTGACGGGACGCGGTCACGCCATCCATGCGCGGCATGCGCATGTCCATGAAGATGATGTCGAACAGGTTGGTACGAGCGGCTTCAAGGGCCTCGTGGCCGTCGGCGGCGGTTTGGACCATACAGCCTTCGCGGCGAAGCAGGGTCTTGGCCAGCAACTGGCCGACGGGATTATCTTCGACCAGTAGAACGCGGACGCCTTTGAAACTGCCCACGGCCAGACGGTCGTCCTCAAGGTGACGGATCGACAGGGGTGCCACGACCGCGCGGGGTGCGGCCACCAGAATGCGCTCGGCCAGAGACTCCCGGCGCAGCGGTTTGATGAGGTAGCCATGGAAACCGCCACGCTTATAGCTGGCGATCATATCCCGTTCTGACGGCTTCAGCATGATGATAGCGCGCTCCGACGGAAGCGGGACGCGTGCGCCGTCCCCGGCCAGCGCATGATCGACCAGCACCACTTCGGCCTTGTCCGCGACTAAGCCGCCGCTGGCTTCGACCTGCATGGTTATGCACCGGCGAAGCATCGGGTCGGCGCTCATGATCTGCACCGACTGGCCTGTCAGCGGTCGCGAGCGGGGCGCGGCCCCGGCGATGCCGAACTGGGCTTCGAAGCGGAAACGGGCACCGGCGCCATCGGGACGGTCGGTTACCGTCACCTTACCCTTCATCGCCTGAGCTAATTTGCTGACGACGGCCAACCCCAGACCGGCACCATCATGCCGAGCCGCGTCTGAATGATCTGCGTGACCGAACTCTTCGAAGATACGGGCCCGCGCCTCGACGGGCACGCCGGGGCCGGTATCGTCGATGGTGAAGGCTATGCGCGGTTTCTGTTCCGTCCCGCCGCACCGCTCGACGGCGATGTGCACCCCGCCGCAGTCCGTAAATTTAACCGCATTCCCTGCGAGATTGAACAGAACCTGACGAAGACGGCCTTCATCGGCCATGATGTCGGGCGCGTCACTGGCGACCGACCACATAATTTCAAGGCCGCGGTCATGGGCACGCGGGCTGAGCAGTTCGGCGACGCTCCGGGTCAGGCTTTCCAGATCGACTGGAGCCGGATCGAACTCCAGCGCGCCGGCTTCAAGGCGGGCATAGTCCAGAAGATCATTCACGAGCCCCAGCAGATGTTCAGCCGATTTTTGTGCCGCTTCGGCGTAGGCGCGTTGTGCCCCGTCCATCCGCGTGCGTGACAAAAGGCTGAGCATACCGATCACGCCGTTCAGAGGCGTCCGCATCTCGTGGCTCATCAGGCGCAGGAATTGCTGCTCGGGTGCCGCCTGCGACAGCTTGCTGAGCGAGCTTTTCTTGCTAGGAGCCGATGCTGGCGTCTCGTTGGATCGTTCTGACATGAAGAACAGTCTGTTTTACGAATGTAAAAATCTGACGAACGGCGATCTGTAATCTTCAGGCTGTCATGGCGGTGAATGCCTGCTCGGCGCGATGGGTTGTGCGCCGGTACATCAAGGCTTCGGCAATGTGGCGGCGCGCGATGTTCGGGCAGCCCTCCAGATCTGCGATGGTGCGTGCCAGACGAAGGGTACGCGTCCATCCACGGGCGCTCATTCCGGTGGCCTCCGCGGCCTTGGTCAGCAGGGCCTTGCCGTCGGCGTCGGGGGTCGTGAACTGTTCCAGCGCCTCACCGGAAAGCCGTGCGTTCAACGCTTCCTTGGCGCTGATCCCCAGAGCGTCGCCGCGCGCGATCTGGATGTCCCGAGCCCGGGCTACGCGGGCAGCAACCTGTTCGGTGCCCTCTTGCGGTGGCGGCAGGGCCATATCCGCCGGCGTCACCGGAGGGGTCTCTATCGTCAGGTCGATACGGTCGAACAGCGGGCCGGACACGCGGTTTTGGTAGTCTCGCTGACAGCGCGGGGCTTTTCCGCAAGCGCCTTTGCCGGCACCGCCCATCCCGCACCGGCACGGATTCATGGCGGCGATAAGCTGGAACTGTGCGGGATAGCGGATATGGGCATTGGCCCGCGCGACCATGATCTCGCCTGTTTCGAGAGGCTGGCGAAGAGAGTCGAGTGCTTGCGGTGAATATTCGGGCAGTTCGTCAAGGAACAGGACGCCATTGTGCGCCAACGAAGCTTCGCCCGGTTTGGCGCGGTGCCCCCCGCCGGTGAGTGCAGCCATAGAGGCAGAATGGTGGGGAGAGCGGAATGGGCGCTCTCGCGTCAGGGCCCCGCGCTCAATCAGGCCCGCGACCGACCATACCATTGAGGTTTCGAGCAATTCAGCGGGGGTAAGCGGCGGCAGCAAGCCCGGAAGTCGTTGCGCCAGCATCGACTTTCCCGAACCCGGCTGGCCGATGAAAAGCAGGTTATGTCCGCCCGCGGCGGCGATCTCCAGGGCACGCTTGGCGCCTTCCTGCCCCTTCACGTCGCGAAGGTCCGCTCCCTTTTTTGGCGTCGCAATGTCGCCGGGACGCGGCGCGCTCAGGATCTGTTGGCCTTTGAAATGGTTGATCAACGAAATCAGAGAGCGGGGAGCCAGAAGCCGGACATCGCCGGCCCAGGCGGCTTCGGGGCCGTTAACCTCGGGGCAGATTAGCCCCAGCCCCATAGCCGATGCCGATACCGCAGCAGGGAGTGATCCACCGACACCGGCGATTTGACCATCCAGACCCAGCTCGCCAATCGCCGCCCAGCCATCCAGAGCGTCAGGGCCGATAATCCCCATCGAGGCCAATAAGGCCAGCGCAATGGGCAGGTCAAAATGACTGCCTTCTTTGGGAAGGTCGGCAGGGGCCAGATTGGCTATGACCTTTTTGGGCGGAAGGGAAAGGCCGATACCGGCGAAAGCCCCGCGCACCCGTTCGCGGCTTTCTGCGACCGCCTTGTCGGGGAGCCCGACAATCGAGAAAGCGCCTTGAGGCGTTGCGACAAGCTGGACTTCGACATCGACGCGGCGTGCATCGACGCCGTCAAAGGCCAGAGTAACGACACGCGCGACCATAACTGTTCCCCATCCCACCGGATGAGGAACAAATCACGAACCAGCCAGCTTTACAATACCAATGATATTTGTGCTGCGAGTGCCGTCAGGCGGCGCGCTTCTTCTCGATTACGTCCCACATGGCCGCGGTCGCATCGACGCCCGAAAAGTTCAACATTTGCTGAGCGCCCGTGGGAGAGGTGACATTGATCTCGGTCAGATAGTCGCCGATCACATCGATGCCGACGAAGATCAGGCCGCGCTCTTTCAGGAACGGGCCGATAGCGGCGCAAATTTCTTTGTCGCGGGCCGTCAGTTCGACCGGGGCCGCCGTGCCACCGACGCGCAGGTTGGAGCGCACCTGATCCTTGGCTGGAATGCGGTTGATGGCACCCACCGGCTCGCCGTCCACGAGGATGATGCGTTTGTCGCCCGCCGATACAGCCGGGATGAATTTCTGGATGACCAGCGGATCTCGCGACGCCGAAGCGTGGATTTCGATCAGGGCTTCGAGATTGGGGTCGTCGGCCTTCAGCCGTACCACGCCCGAGCCCGCCGCACCGTGCAATGGCTTGAGCACCACATCGCCGTGACGCTTGTGGAACTCCACCAGAGCGACCGGATCGGAGGTCACCAACGTCGGCGGTTGCAACTGCGGGAACAGGGTGGCGATCAGCTTTTCGGGTGCCGAGCGGACTTCTGCCGGATCATTGACCACCAGCGTCCTGGGATGGATGCGCTCCAGCAAATAGGTGGCGGTGACATAGGCCATGTCGAACGGCGGGTCCTGACGCATCAGGACGACGTCGATGTCGTTTTCCATGTCCAGCTTCACTTCGGGGCCGAACTCAACGTGATGGCCTTGAACCTTCTTCACCGTGACAGGACGGGCGCGGCAGTAGAGGCGGCCTTCGTCCAGAGCGAGGGTGCGGAAGTCATAGACCCACAGCTTGTGGCCGCGCTCCTGACCCGTCAGAGCCATCAGGAAGGTCGTATCGGACTCGACGTTGACGTTCTCGATCGGGTCCATCTGGATGGCGACCTTGAGCATGGCTGTTCCTTTAAGCTGACGCGTGCGCTTCTTGTTTGGCGATGCAGGGCGCCGTTCGCAAGGACCGGCCTTGCGAATAGTCCGATTAGTTCAGTTGCAGCCGGAGTTTATGCAGGCTGTAGGCCGACGCGTCTTCGCTGGGATCGCTGAGTGCGCGGGCCTTGTCGATGGCTTCCATCGCGCCATGAAGAATGCCCTGCCGCTCGCGAGCCGCCGCAACATCCAGCCACGGACGGTGGTCCGACGGGTCGAGCAGGGCGCGGCGGTAGGCCGAACGCTCGGCCAACTCATATTCGCTGGCCTGCATGGCCCGCGCGAAGATGATGTTCTGGAGGCGGATCACTGCCTGACGCTCGCTGATCGGAGCCATCAGAAGGTCAAGACGGTCGGCAACGTGCAGGGTCAGTCCGGCATGAAGCGCGCGGCGGGTGAGTTCGCTGGGCAGGACCAGTCGCCCCTGACTGAAGGGGTCGAGCGCCACAGGGCCTTCGGGTGTTTCTACCCGCAGAAGGACGTGGCCCGGAAAATCGACAGCGGCCGCTTCCAGCCCCGCACGGCGGGCAGCCTCGAGATAGAAGATGACGAGAATTGCCGACAGTCCGCGTCGGGATTCCGTCACTTCGATGATGTCGGTGCCTTCGATCGAACCTTCATTGAGCAGGTCGCCATTCAGACGAAAATCGCCCGCCATGGTTTCGGTCAGTGCTTCGTCGGGGGACTCGTTTTCGACCCGTTCGCGCAGGCGTTTGGCGGCGTCCTGCGTAAGGCGGCGCACAGCCGTTGCGTCTCTGAACGGCGTGTCGTGCAGGGCGCACGCGATCGCAGCCTCCAGCGTGGGAAAGCTATTGTCGTCGGCCTCTCCGGCAGATTGCAGAAGAGCGATAGCTTCTTCACGGGTCAAAACGATAGGCGTCCATCTGTCGTCAGTCCCCGAACGTGGCGCGGAAAACGCCGAGGTGAAAGGGCAATCAAATCCAGTCGGGGCGTCAGTCGGCTAAGCGACGGTCGGCTGCGGCAGAGTTGATAACCCGCTCTCATCAGGCGATCGCGCTGGTCCGCGGACAGTGAAAGCTCGGCTAGATCAATGTTCTGCCGACTTTTGACTTCGATGACAACAAGCGATGACCCTTGTCGTGCCAATAGATCGATCTCAGCCAGTGGGGTCTTTAGGCGAAACCCCAGGATCTGATAGCCCTTGGCCATGAGATAGAGGGCAGCCAGCCATTCGCGGCGATGGCCGTCGCGATGGGCGCGCTGTCCCGTCTTCTGGCGACGTGAAGGTCTGGCGGTCACAGGCGCTACCTATTTGCCCTGCAGGTCCAGAGCGCGCTTGTACAGAACCTTTCGCGGGACATTGAAGGCGCGTGAGACTTCCGACGCGGCTTCACCCGGCGGCAGGCGGGTCATGGCCTCACGCAGGGCAGTGTCGAGGTCGGCTTCACTGGCGACTTCCTGTTCGCCAGGAGCAATCACGATGACGATCTCGCCCTTGGGGCTGTCACAGCGGGGATCGGACGCAAGCTTGGGCAGGGTGCCGCGCACGCATTCTTCATAAAGCTTGGTCAGTTCGCGCGCGACGGCGGCGTCGCGGGGGCCGAGCACCTCGGCCATGTCGGTCAGGCTGTCTTTCAGGCGCGGTCCGCTCTCAAAGAAGACCAGGGTCTGCCGTGCCGTGCGCAGCTCCTCGAGTACAGTACGGCGCGCTGCCGATTTGACCGGCAGGAAACCGGCGAAGGTAAACCGGTCGGACGGCAGGCCCGCGATGCACAGGGCCGCCAACGCGCTGGAGGCACCGGGAATAGGGTGGACCGGAAAGCCCTCGGCGATGGCCGCTCTGGCGACGACAAAGCCGGGGTCCGACACCATGGGCGTACCCGCGTCGGAGACGAGCGCGACAATGGCCCCGTCCTTCAAATGCGAGAGGGCGACTTCGGCGGCGCGGGCCGACGCGTGGTCGTCGCAACGTTCCAGCTTTGCCCTGATCCCGTAGGCCGTCAGCAATTTGGCCGTCACCCGCGTATCTTCGGCGAGCACGAGATCTGCGGCAGCCAGCACGTCCAAGGCCCGCAGCGTCATGTCACGCAGGTTCCCGATAGGCGTCGCCACAAGGTACAGCCCCGATGAAACGGAGCGGGCGGGTGGAGCTGTCGGGGGGAAGAGGACGGGATCGGTCATTTGCGCGGACCCTGCCAGTCCGCGCCGCGCGGCTCAATGGTTCAGTTGTATAATAAGACCAAAGCAAAACGGGCCGCCCCTTTCGGAGCGGCCCGCTTGCCTGACTGGAAGACGTTTAGACCCGTGGGCCACGACCCCTCAGTCCGCCGAATACCAGCGATACAACGAACAGGATCAGCGCGATGATGGCGATGAATTTCGCAATTTCCATCGACGTGCCGGCCACGCCGCCAAAGCCGAGTACTGCCGCGACGATTGCGATGATAAAGAAGATGATGGCCCAACGAAGCATTTGAACTCTCCAGTCTGAGTAGGCGGGAGGACATTGGCCCTAATCGCCATGAGGGAATGGAGGTTTAACGCCGCTTGATCGGACACCGTTCCTTGGCGGGCATGCTTTTGAACATTCTCAAACATAAAAAAGGCACAGCCGGACGACTGTGCCTTTTCATATTTGTCAGTAATGGAAGCGATTAACGCCGGCGACGGCGAGATTTGCTCCGCGAACGAGAGCGATGATCGCGCTTGTCGTGGCCGGAATCGTTGAACGCGGCCAGTGCCATGGCGGCCAGTCCCGGCTTCTTCAACAGGATCGCGCCGGCAGCCAGTGCGGCGACGACACCCACGACCGGTCGCTGTTGCACCATGTGCAGGAGACGGCCCGGAAGGCTCTCCGGCTCGTCGTCCTCATCATCGGCATCGTCCTGGGGATCGGCCTTATTGGCGAAAACCAGATAGGCGATAATGGCGATGGCGGCGAAGACGCCCGCCGTGATTGCGGCGGCCCCCAGAGGCGTCACGACAAGGCACAGCCCGTAGAAGAGGGTCGCACCCAGAGCCACGATGGCGACAAATGCGGCTCCGGCGGCAACTGCGCCAGACACCATGCGGTTGACGAGCTTACGGATCATTAGCTGCGACGGCCCGCCAGCAGGAGGCCGATCACGACGCCGACGCCAAGAGCGATGGCGGTCGACTGGATCGGGCGTTCCTGAACGCGTTCGACGACATAACGCTGAGCGTCGTCGAAGCGGTCTTGCGCCTCGTCGTAATATTCAGCGCCGCGCTCGCGGGCGGTGCCGTAATATTCGCTAGCCTTAGCCTTCAGCTTTTCGGCTTTCTCGCGGGCGATGGCCTTGGCTTCTGCAGCCTTGGCTTTCAGATTGGCGGCTTCCTCGCGGGCACCGATCTTCACATCTTCCTTCAAGGTCACTGCGTCTTCCTTCAGGTTTTTCAGGTCGTCTTTGATAGACTCACGGGCCGTGGACGTCGCCATAGAACTTCGCCTCCGTAAACAAGCTTGGCCATAAAATAGGGGGTCTTGTTATCCAACGCCATACGGATAGCCACAGTTCCCCTCGCAATCGATTAAACGGTTTAGTTAAAAGGCAAACGCGCGTCCCGCGGGGTGGCGTTATCCCACTGGAAGGATGGCGGATTGTCTCCTAGTTTGGGGCCATGACCGATTGGCTTATTGCACCCGCGCCCGCCCCGTCCCTGCCGATTGAAGGCGATAACCGCCGCTTTGCCGTGCGCCGCATCTATTGCGTAGGGCAGAACTATGCCGCGCACGCGCGTGAAATGGGGGCCGACGCGAGCAAGCCCGATCCCTTCTTCTTCTCCAAACCGGCGGACGCGGTGGTCGTGGATGGTCGTGATCCGTCTTACCCTCCTGCGACTGCAAATCTGCATTATGAAGTCGAATTGGTCGTGGCTCTCGGCGAGGGCGGCAAGCCTGTCGGCTGGGGTGTGGGTGTCGATCTGACCCGCCGCGACGTGCAAAGTGCGGCCAAGGCTGCCGGTCGCCCGTGGGATGCGGCCAAGGGCTTTGACCAGTCAGCCCCCTGCGGCGCGCTGAGCCTGACGCCGCCCGCCGCCGATGCCACCATCCGCCTCTCAGTGAACGGGGAGGTGCGCCAAAGCGGTCGCCTCGACGACATGATCTGGGATGTCGAAGGTGTGCTGGGTAAGGCCAACGGACTTTGGAAGCTGGCAGCGGGCGATCTGGTGTTTACCGGCACCCCCGAGGGTGTGGGGCCTCTCCAGATCGGCGACGCCGTCGAAGCTGTCATCGAGGGCCTGCCGCCGCTTCGGTTTGTGGTTCAGCCATGATCCTGCACGGCTATTGGCGCTCCGGCACCAGCTATCGCACCCGTATTGCGCTGAACCTCAAAGGCCTCTCCTACGATCAGGTCGGCGTTGATTTGCGTACTGGAGCGCAACGGTCAGGCGATTATCTGGCGCTGAACCCTCAGGGTCTGGTGCCGGCGCTGGTGACCGATGGCGGAGACGTGTTGAGCCAGAGCCCTGCCATTCTGGAATGGCTGGAAGAAACCTTCCCCCAGCCTGCACTCCTGCCAAGTGACCCTGTCGCTCGGGCACAGGTTCGGGCCATGGCGGCGGTGGTCGGGTGCGACATTCACCCCCTCAACAATCTTCGGGTCCTGAAGGCGATCAAGGCCATCGGCGCGGATGAGGCGGCGACCCAGGGCTGGATCGAGCAGTGGATTGTGTCAGGCTTCGGTGCGCTCGAAGCCATGGTGGCCAATCACGGTCGCGGCTGGTGTTACGCAGATACGCCCACGCTGGCGGATTGCTATCTGATCCCGCAAATCTATTCGGCGCGCCGCTTCAATGTGGACCTATCGGCCTATCCAAACCTGCTGGCTATCGAGGCGCGCGCACAAGCGCATCCGGCCTTTGCAGCGGCCCATCCCGATAGACAGCCCGACGCCGGCTGATTTTTTTGTAGTGAACTGCGTCTTCACCCTCTTTGCAGATCACTGATCAATCTCGCGTAAACCTTCATCGGCGAAACTCGCATTGTGAGATTCGTTGAAGACCATAATCCTGTCGACCGGCTGGCCCTCGCTGTGGCCGTTGAGCCGGATCGTCTGCGTCCCATGCCTCTGCGGCACAGGGAGGATGCTGTGCGCCAGATCCTCCAGACGGCGGCCGACGCGGGGATTTCTATGGTCGCGACCAAGCCCGAGGGCGATGGTGAACGCCTGCTGGGCCAGTCGTGGCCTTTCCCGTCGCCATTCCGCGTTTCTGTCCGCACCGTCAGCCTGTCCGATGGTATCGATCGGGCCGAAGCCCGCGCCCGTCGCTCGCTGGAGCATATGGGTTTGCCGCGTGGCGAGGTCGTGCTTGTCGAGAACGCCTCCGATCTTGCCGGGGCCGAAGGTCGGGCACTGTGGGACCGCCTGCTGGCCATGAAGGATCGTGGCCTGTTCCGGAAGGTCGGCTTCATTGCCAACATCGAAGATAGTCCTGCGACGCTGGCCCGCCGCTTCCGCCCCGATGTGGTGCAGTTGCCGTGCAATGTGCTGGATCAACGCGCGCTGAAGAACGGCACCATCGAGGCGCTGGCCGAGCAGGAGGTAGGCGTCCACCTGTCGTCGGTGTTTGCCAAGGGGCTGTTGTTCTCTACATCCGATCGTCTGCCGGAAGGGTATTCGGTGTTTGCGCCATCGCTGTCGCGCGTCCGTCGTCGTCTGGCCGAAGCGCGTGTCGACCCGATGCAGGCCGCCCTGACCTACGCCCTCAACCTGAAAGGCGTCGAGCGCGTGATCGTCAAGGTCAACTCGGCCCCGCAGCTTCGGGCCATTCTTGCGGCCTCCTATGCGCCGTGCCCGGATGTGGACTGGGGCACGATGGCGCTGGAAGAAAGCTCTGCCGCGCTCAGCGCCCGTCTTCGCGTGGGTCACGCCGCCTGAATGTGGTGATCCCCAAGGCTTTTGGGGATCATCTGCACGCCCGCCCTTGAGACGAAGCACGCGATCCGCCACCCTGTAGGCCGTATGAACGCGCCTCTGTCCCACCCGCCCAAAGTTGATCTGACGCCTGATGCCGGCACCACGCCCGTCATGGCGCAATTCCTGACGGCCAAGGCTGGCCATCCGGACTCCATCCTGTTCTTCCGGATGGGCGATTTCTACGAGTTGTTCTTTGATGACGCGGTAACGGCGGCTGCGGCTCTGGGCATCACCCTGACCAAGCGCGGTAAGCACAAGGGCGAGGATATTCCGATGGCAGGCGTGCCGGTGCACGCCATGGACGGCTATCTGGCGCGTCTGATCCGCCAGGGCTTCAAGGTTGCCGTCTGTGAACAGTTGGAAGACCCCTCCGAAGCCAAGAAGCGCGGCTCCAAGGCGGTGGTTCACCGCGACGTGGTGCGCGTGGTCACCCCCGGCACCCTGACCGAAGACAGCCTGCTGGATGCACGCGGAGCCAACCGGCTCGCGGCTGTGGCTATCCGCAAGGGCCGCGCTGCTGTGGCTGTAGTCGAACTGTCGGCAGGGGCTGTGGATTCCGTGGCGTGCGACATCGCCGATCTGGGCTCGGTCCTGGCGGCGTTCCGCCCGTCAGAAGTTCTGGTGCCGGACCGGCTGTTCAGCGACAGCGATCTGAAGGCTGCCTTGGATGGTTCTGGAGGTGTGGTGCAGGCTATTCCCCAAGCCTTGGGCGAGCCCGCCGGGGCGCGCGATCGCGTGCAACGCCTTTACGGCGTGTCGGCGCTGGATGGATTCGGCGCGTTCGAAGAGGCCGAAGTCTCGGCGCTGGGCCTGATTGCTGCCTATCTGGAAACCACGCAGGCGGGTAAAATCCCTGCGCTTGCCCCGCCGCGCCGCAGTGGCGACGTAGGCCATCTGGCCATCGATCCGTCCACGCGTCTCAGCCTCGAGATCGACCGCACCCAGCGCGGCGAGCGCGATGGCTCGCTGCTCCACGCCATCGACCGGACCGTGACCTCGGGCGGAGCGCGCTCATTGGCCGAACGGGTGGCGCGGCCTTTGTGTGATCCGGCAGCGATCAATCAGGGGCTGGATGCGGTGGAGTGGTTGCTGGAGCAACGTCCCCTGCGCCGCGATTTGCGCGACGCTCTGCGATCCAGTGCCGATGTTGCCCGCGCGACCTCCCGTTTGGCTCTGGGACGTGGAGGGCCGCGTGACCTGTCCGCCATTCGCTCGGGTTTGCTGACGGCCGAACTGCTTAGCGGGATGTTTGCCGCAGCTGTGGCCGATCCGATTGCCGCCCCTCCTGCCCGTATTTTGGCAGCCTTGGCATCGCTGGCTCTGGATGCCGAACTGTCCCAACTACTGGGCGATCTGCGTGACGGGTTGGTGGACGAGCCGTCCCATCTGGCCCGCGATGGTGGCTATGTGAACCCTGGCCACAGACCGGAGTTGGATGCTGCGCGCGCGCTTCGCGACGACAGCCGACGCGTCATCGCCGATCTGGAAGCCCGTGCGGTTGCAGAAAGCGGAGTGGCCTTCAAGGTGCGCCACAACGCGGTGCTGGGGTATTTCCTCGAGGCCTCGGCCAAGGCTGCCGAACCTCTGATGCGGGCTGGGCCCGACAGCCCCTTCATCCACCGTCAGACCCTCGCCAATCAGGTGCGTTTCACCACGGTCGAGCTGTCGGAACTGGACGCCAAGATCAGTCAGGCCGGTCACCGCGCCTTGGCGATCGAAACCGAAACCTTTGAAAATTGGCGTCGCGAAGTCGCTCGTCTGGCTCCGAAGCTTCAGGCCGTCGCCGAGGCTATCGCCGAACTGGATGCCCACGCCGGTCTGGCCGAATGGGCCGAAGAGGTCGGTGCGGTCCGGCCCGTCGTGGATGACAGCCTGTGCTTCTTCGTTGAAGGCGGCCGCCACCCCGTCGTCGAGGCGGCGGTAAAGGCGCAAGGCAACCCCTATACGCCCAATGACTGTTGCCTTTCGGGTGATGGTCAGGGCGGCAGCCGCCTGTCGATTGTCACGGGGCCGAACATGGCCGGTAAGTCGACCTTCCTGCGCCAGAACGCCCTGCTTGTTATTCTGGCTCAGGCCGGAGCTTTCGTACCCGCACGCACCATGCGTCTGGGTGTTGTGGACCGTCTGTTCAGCCGTGTCGGCGCAGGCGATGATCTGGCACGTGGTCGCTCGACCTTCATGATGGAAATGGTCGAGACCGCCGCCATCCTGACGCAGGCCACACCGCGCAGCTTTGTCGTGCTGGACGAAATCGGGCGCGGTACCGCGACCTACGACGGTCTGGCCATCGCATGGGCGACCGCCGAGGCGCTGCATGAAACGAACCGAAGCCGTACCCTTTTCGCGACCCACTATCACGAACTGGCACGGCTCGAAGAGCGACTGGATTTCGTCTCCAACCTCTCGATGGCGGCCAAGGAGTGGAACGGCGATCTGGTCTTCCTGCACGAGGCTGTGAAGGGCGCGGCGGACCGCTCTTATGGTGTGCAGGTCGCGCGTCTGGCCGGCGTTCCGGCCAAGGTCGTCAGCCGCGCCAAGTCTGTGCTGGACAAGCTGGAAAAGGAAAAGACCTCCGGTTCCAGTCTCGAGGAACTGCCGTTGTTTGCAGCGGCCGCACCGGATCCGGAACCCGTTGGCCCGTCGCCCGTCGATGCGGCCTTGGACGAGATCAATCCGGACGATCTGTCGCCGCGCGAAGCGCTGGAGGCTCTGTACCGCCTCAAAGGCCTGTCGAAAAAGCCATGACCCTGGATCCGCGCCTGATCGAGGCGGCAAGCGCCGCAGACGTAAGGGGCGCGGTTGCAGCCTATCTGCGCGAAGGGTTCGAGGCGGGTCGCGAACGGGCACGGCGCCGTCTTGAGAGCGGAGGTGACGGGGCCGAGGTCGCCCGTCTCTACGCTGAAGCAGCCGACAAGCTTTTGACCGAGCTATGGGCCGTTGCGACCGAGGTGCTGTATCCGCATCCCAAAGACCGGCTCTGCCTGTTGGCCGTTGGCGGATACGGGCGCGGGGTGCTGGCACCCTATTCGGATCTGGACCTGCTGTTCTTGCGGCCCTCTACGCCGACCAGCGAGCGCGCCGCTCAGGTGGTCGAGTTTGTGCACTATGTCCTTTGGGATCTGGGCCTGAAGGTCGGCTCGGCGTTTCGCTCCTTCCGTCAGGCGGTGGAGCAGTCGCAATCCGACATGACGATCCGCACCACCATGCTCGAGGCGCGGGTCATCGCGGGCGACGAGCGGTTGGGCAACGATCTACTGAAAAAGGTTCGCGCGTGGATACGCGAGACGGACCCCAAGGCCTTTATCGCCGCCAAGATGGAAGAGCGCGACGTCCGGCTGAAGAAGACCGGTGGCGTTCGTAACCGCGTCGAGCCCAACGTCAAGGACGGCAAGGGCGGGCTGCGGGACTTGAACACCCTGTTTTGGATTGCCCTGTCGATCGACCCCGACAACGAGCGCGGCAAGGGCGCTCTGACGGAACTATTGAGCGCGCGCGAGATGCGAAGTTTCCGCGAGGCGATCGGTTTCCTGTGGCAGGTGCGTATCCATCTGCATCTTGTAGCGGGGCGGGCCGAGGAAAAGCTGACGTTCGACTTCCAGCCTGAAATCGCACGCCGCATGGGCTGGCGCGGTCGGGGAAATGAACTGGCGGTGGAGCGGTTTATGCGCCGCTATTTCCTTGTTGCCGGTCAGGTGGGCGGGCTGACGCGCGCTGTGTCGGCCCAGTTGGAAGCTCGACAGCAGAAGCGGTCGGAAGGTCTGTCACGCGGCCTGTCGCGGTTGTTCAGGCGCGGGCGCGGACAGCTGGCCTTCGAGGGCCTGTCCGTCGAGCAAGGGCGACTGACAGTGAATAACCCCAATGTCTTTGCCCGCGATCCGGTGCGCCTTCTGATGTTGTTCGTCGAGGCGGACAGGCTGGATATCGACCTGCACCCCGATGCCTTCACCGCCGTCATCCGTTCTCTGGGGCTGGTGACGCCAGCGGTGCGGCGCGACCCGCGGGCGTCGGATGCCGTGCTGCATTTGCTGGCACGAAGCCGGCGTCCCTATCGTGTTCTGTCGCTGATGAACGAGACGGGATTGCTCGGTCGGTTCCTGCCGGAATGGGGGCGGATCGTCGGCCAGACCCAGTTCAATATGTACCACGCCTATACGGTCGACGAGCACACGCTTCAGGCCATCGGCATCATCGACGACATCAAGAAGGGCAAGCTGGAAGCAGACCATCCGGCGGCCTCGACTATCATCCACCGCATCGTCGATCCCGAGGCCCTGATGCTGGCCATGCTGTTGCACGATGTGGGCAAGGGCGGGGATCGTGGTCAGTTGGAGGATGGCGCTATCTCCGCACGCCGCGCTTGCGAGCGGCTGGGTATTGATCCACGCCGCATCGAATTGGTGGTCTGGCTCGTCAGCCATCACCTGTTGATGAGCGACTATGCGCAAAAACGCGACGTATCCGATCCCGCCACTGTGCGGGCGTTTGCCGAAGCCGTAGGCGATCTGGAGCGGCTGCGCATGCTGATGGTGCTGACGGTCGCCGATATCCGCGCCGTCGGACCGGGGGTCTGGAACGGATGGAAGGGCCAGCTTATGCGCGCCCTGTTTGACAAGACCGAGGCCCTCTTCAAGGGCGACACCGTGACAGGCGACGATATCGGCGATGACTATGCCGATCTGATCGAGCGGGCGCGCTTCGCCGGTGTGGCGGTCGAGACGGCTCTGCCGCAGGCCGCACTTGAGTCCACATCTCGCATTGCTGTGGCGACCAATGACCGCAAAGGCCTGTTCGCAGACATGGCTGCGACCTTGTCTCTGGCAGGGGCCGATATCGTGGGCGCGCGGCTCGCCACGCGTGAAGACGGGACGGCGCTGGAAATCTTTGAAATCCAGGACGGTGTCGGGGCCGCCTATGGCCTGAACGAGCCGCGGCGTCTGGCATTGTTGGCCCGCGCCCTGGAGCGTGCGGTCCTGAAAGGCGCGCGCACCTCGGCCCAGAAGGCGCATCGCGTTACCGCCCGCCGCGCCATCTTCGACGTCCATCCGGTGGTGCGGATCGACACCAGGATCGTGCCCCATGCTGTGGTGGTCGAGGTGTCCGGTGCAGACCGCCCCGGCCTGCTGTCCGAGTTGGCACGCGCCTTCTCGGCGCATGACCTCTCGGTCCGCTCGGCCCACATCGCCAGCTTTGGCGAGCGGGCAGTGGATGCCTTTTATCTAACGGATATGAAGGGCAACAAACCTTCGGACGCGGGACAGCTGGATCGCCTGCGGCAGGATTTGATTGCCATTCTGGATGCCAAACCACTGGCCCCCGAGGGCCGTACCATCACGCCCGTGCGCGCCAGCCTGCGCGATGTTTCCGATATCGACGCGGTCCCCGTATCCAAGACGCCTCGGTCGCGCTAAGCGACTTTTGACGAGGAGCCGTCTGTGACCGATCAGTTTAATAATCCGATGCCCAAACCCGCGACCGAAGTGTCGCCCGCTGACGCTGGCGAGGCCGTGCTGGAGCAGGCTCCGGTCACGCCCAAGAGCACGGGTGTCGCCAAGTCGTCGGCCATCTTCAGCGGCATGACCCTGCTCAGCCGTCTGGCGGGTTTCGCACGGGACATCGTCATTACGGGTGCGCTTGGGGCCTCTGCCGGGCCGGCGGCCGATGCCTATTATACGGCGCTGAACTTCCCCAACCTGTTCCGTCGCATCTTTGCCGAAGGCGCTTTCGCAGCGGCTTTTGTTCCTGCCTATTCCCGCACGCTGAAAACTGACGGTCCGGAGGCCGCCGACAAGGTCGCTACCGATGCTCTGGCGGTTATCGCCACGGTGACGGTGGTGCTGACGATCATCGCCCAGATCGCCATGCCTTGGCTGATGACGGTGATCAATGTCGGCTTTCTCGATGATCCGGCCCGCTTCAAACTGGCGGTGGTGCTGACGCAGATCACCATGCCCTATCTGCCCTGTATGGCGATTGCGGCCTTGCTGAGCGGGGTGCTCAACGCGCGTGGCAAATTCCTTGTGTCGGGTGCCTATCCGATCCTGTTGAACGTCATCATGTTGGCTGCGGTCCTGCCGGTTACGGGCGGCCCTGTCGCATCGGCAACAGCGGCGAGCTGGTCCGTTCTGGTCGCCGGTATTGCGCAGGCTGGCCTGTGCTGGTGGGCCGTGCGCAAGGCCGGAGCCAATGTGCGCTTTTCTCTGCCGCGCATGACGCCTGCGGTAAAGGCGATCATCATTACGGCCATTCCCGCAGCCATCGGCAACAGCGCGACCCAGATCAACGTCTTCCTCTCGGGCAATCTAGCCAGCTTCGTCGATGGCGGCCGTACATGGCTGGCGACGGCTGATCGTCTTTATCAACTGCCCTTGGGGCTAGTCGGTGTGGCCATCGGTATCGCCCTGTTGCCGCGCCTGTCGGCAGCCGTTGCGGGTGGCGATCATGACGAGCAGCAGCGCTCGATGGACGAGGCCTTGATCTTGTCTATGGCTCTGACGCTTCCGGCGACGACGGCCTTGATGGGTATGCCCTACTTCCTCATCGACGGGCTTTACACCCGCGCCGAGTTCCTGACCTTCGACGCGGTCAATACGGCCAAGGCCCTTTTCCACTTTGCGTGGGGCGTGCCGGCCTTTGTGCTGATCCGGATTCTGGCGCCGGCCTTCTATGCGAGGTCGGACAGCCGCTCGCCGATGCGCTTTGCCCTGATTTCGGTGGTTGTGAATGCGGCTGTCGCGCTTAGCCTGTTCCCGTTCCTGAAGATTTCCGGTCTGGCCGTGGCGGTCAGCGCTTCGGCCTGGGTCAACGCCCTGCTGTTGGCGGCGACCTTGTGGAAGCGCGATCACTATCGCCCCAGCGCCCACGCCGTTCAGCGTCTCATCCGCATTGCTCTGGCCAGCGCGGGTATGGGGGTGTTCGTCGCCCTGTGCAGCTGGGCGCGTCCCTATATCGAGGGTCCGATTGGCCAGTTTATGTCTATGTTGGGCACGACCCATGGCGTTAAAGAATTGGCCATGCTGGTGGTCGTCGGCTTCGGCGGGATGACCTATGTAGTGCTGGCTTTCGCCACCCGCGCCGTGACCGTCTCGGAGATCAAGCGCCTGCTACGCCGTGGGGCCTGATTTCAGCGAAATGAGTGCCACGAGGCCCTGCTGGAAATCCAGCGGTCCTCGTGGGCCATTGAGCACTGTTGTCAGGGCTGTCAGCGGCCCGTCCATGCTTGCGAAGACGCTCAACAAAGCCCGCCGATAGAGGGGCCAGCCGCGACGCACGTCCCGCCCGCGAGAGGGATGTACGGCATTGGCCTCATAGAGGGCGACCTTGATGGCCATCATCTTGAACCGCAGCACCGGCCCCTCCAGTCGAAGGTCTTCCTTCTCGCTTAGAGCGAAATCGATGGCCTGAAGTCGGCGGATCATCTCGCGGGTATCGTCACGCGCTATCTTGAGCGCGGCCACAAACGACTCGTCGAGGTGGTAGGCCAGCACATCCGGACCTTCGGAGAGGATCAGGTCGCGGCGGTATTCCTGCACCTCCTCGAACAGCACCAGCATCAGTCGGAGCATGCGTTCCAGTGCCTGAGTGGGAGAAAACCCTTCAGCGGGGGCGACGTCGAACTCATCCATCTTGGGGGTTCCGGATACAGTTACGGTTGGTTGATGTAACATAGATATCCCAGGAATAGAGTTGGTTCCCGGTTACCGCGGGCTTAACCACGCTTCGGGCGGGCGCGGTTTGAGCGGGTTGCCCTCGTGCCACCGAGAGGATAAGCCACTGCCCATGCTCCGTGGATTGCCCCGACTGACAGGACGATGGCGCGGCTGACCTTATGTCAGCCTGCTTTTACCTGTTGCTGCCTGCTGGCCAGCAGCCACGCTCCCAAGACCGCCTTACTCCCAGAGCTTACCCATGACTCATCAAACTCCGGCCCAATACACTGGCCCTCGCCGCGTCCTGTCCGGCATCCAGGCTTCCGGTGCGCTGCACCTTGGCAACTACCTCGGCGCGCTGAAGCGCTTCGTCGAGATGCAGGATGCGGGCGCCCCCTGCTACCTGTTCGTGGCCGATATGCACGCCATCACCGTCTGGCAGGACCCCGACAAGCTGACCGCCCAGACGCGTGAAATCGCTGCGGCCTATCTGGCGGCGGGTCTGGATCCGGAAAAGTCGGTCATCTTCCCGCAGTCGGCCGTGCCTGCGCACGCTGAACTGGCGTGGATTTTCAACTGCACCGCCCGCCTCGGCTGGTTGGACCGCATGACCCAGTTCAAGGAAAAGTCGGGCAAGCATAAAGAGCGCTCTTCGGTGGGCCTCTACACCTATCCGGTGCTGCAGGCCGCTGACATCCTTCTGTACAAGGCGACCGAAGTGCCGGTCGGCGAGGACCAGAAGCAGCACCTCGAGCTGACCCGCGACATCGCCCAGAAGTTCAACAACGACTTCGGCGTGCCGGACTTCTTCCCGCTGCCTGAGCCGATGATTCAGGGTCCGGCCACGCGTGTGATGTCCCTGCGTGACGGTTCGGCCAAGATGTCCAAGTCCGATCCGTCGGACCTGTCGCGCATCAACCTGACTGACGATGCAGACACCATCGCCAACAAGATCAAGAAGGCCAAGTCGGACATGGACGTGCTGCCGTCCGAAGTCGACGGTCTGGAAGGTCGCCCGGAAGCCAAGAACCTTGTGGCCATCTACGCGGCACTCTCGGGCATGACCCGCGAGGCTGTGCTGGCCGAGTTCGGTGGTCAGGGCTTTGGTGCCTTCAAGCCCAAGCTGTCCGAACTGGCCGTCGAGTCGATGGCACCGGTCACCGAGCGTATGCGTCGCCTCCTGAACGATCCGGCTGAAATCGACCGCGTTCTGTCCAAGGGTGCTGCCCAAGCGCGCGAAGTGGCACAACCGGTGGTCGAAGACGTCAAGAAGATCGTCGGCTTCTGGCAGGGCTAAGCTGACAGCACTTCACCGATGAACGCCCATCCGCTCGATCGTGTGGTGCAAAGCGCCCTTGCATCCTCGCGCCAGTCGCATCTGGTTGTGCGCGATGGCGGGGCCGTGCGCATGGCGTCCGGTTATGGGGTGTTCGTGGCGGTGGATGATCCGGCGGTGACGTCGGACGTCCAGCGCCTGCCGGTGCCCGAAGGCAAGCTGGTCTCGGTTGAGGCGCTGGAACAGTCGGTGCCGCAGGGCTTCCGTATCGAGCGCGAAGCCGTGCTGCTGCAAATGACGCTTGGCACGCTGAAGGCCGGAAAGACACGTCCGGTGCATGTCGAAAAGCTGACGGACGATGATGCCGCCCAGATGCTGGCTCTCGCCACTCTGACCGAGCCCGGCCCCTTTTTCGAGCACACCCACCGTCTCGGCGATTTTTATGGCGTGAAGGAAGAGGGTCGCCTTCTGGCCATGGCCGGAGAGCGGATGAAGCCGGACGGCTTTACCGAGGTCTCAGGTGTCTGCGTCCATCCCGATGCGCAGGGTCGCGGGCTGGCTGCGGCTGTCATGCGCTGTGTGATCGAACCTATACTGGCGCGGGGCGATATCGCCTTCCTGCATTCCTATGATCACAACACGCGTGCCATCGCCCTATATGAGGGGCTGGGCTTTAGTGTGCGTGCGCCAATGAAGATGCGCACGCTGGTGCCGATTTAGGCGAGGCGTTTCAAGAAGCCGCTGAACCGCTCCAGCATCTTTAGGGTGCTCTCGGGGTTGTGCTTCATCGGGCCATTGCTTGTTGGCTCGTCAAAGGCGTGAGTGCCTTCCCCGATCCAGCTTTCCACCGTGCATCCGCGGGCGCGGATGGCGTCATTGACCTTCTCGGCATTGCGCACCGTCGTCAGGTGATCGCGGCTACAGGTCACGGCATAAACATCAGTTGGGGTGTGCCACGGCTTCATGCGGTTGCGTGCAAGGAAGCCCACATAGGCATAGGCCAGCCAGATCCCTGCGGGTGCGGACAAACCATGCTTTGACGCGTCCTTGAGGCCCAGCGCGCCGTCTTCCCACGCATTGACCATCAACTCCATTATGGACCAACCGCCGTGGGACCAACCGCCCAGAACGATTTTTGAGCCATCGACATCGGGCCTTGCTGCCACGCCATGCCAGGCGGCCAGCAGATCGCCTGTGCGGTCCAGACCATTGAACGACATATTGGTGCAAACGGTCAGCAGGGTCCGCAGCCGCGTCCAGCCGCGCGGGCCGTAGCTGTCGACGATAAACGCCCGCCACCCTGCGGCCTTGGCCACCTCGGCATAACGCGGGAGGTGGCTGCGTAATCCGCCGCATCCGTGGAACAAAAGCACAGCGGGGCGCGGCAGATCGTCGTCGGGACCGACAACGATCACATGCGGTTCAAGAGCGGCCCAACGGCTGGCAAGCGTATCCATAGGATTCAAATAGGGGTTTCCGGCGCTTCAAAAAAGAGACTTGCACAAATCCAAATCAGATATATCTATTTGGTCATTGCGATATATCGAAAAGGTAAGCATCGATTGAAAGACCTACACAACGGTTGGAACAAAGAACGAGAAACCCGCTGCGGACGTGGCCACAGGCATCGTCATATGCGCGAGATGAAACATAGCCTCCATGAAGGCGGGCGTATGCGCGGCGGACGGGGCGGCGGTGGCCGACTGTTCGAACACGGGGCCATGCGCTGGCTGCTGCTGTCGCTGATCGGCCAGAAGCCGTCGCACGGCTATGAGTTGATCAAGGCTATCGAGACCCGCATGGCGGGCGTCTATGCGCCCAGCCCCGGCGTCATCTATCCCAGCCTGTCGCTGCTGGAAGACATGGGCGCGGTCAGCATCTCCACCGAAGGCGGCAAAAAGCTTTACGCGATCACCGAGGAAGGCCAGCGCCTTCTGGAAGACAACGCCGAGGTTCTGGCCCGCGTCGAGGCCAGGATGGAGGCGATGAAGGGCAAGGGCGGCAGGCCCGCCGAAATCAGCGAGGCGCTGGAGGCATTCCGCCATACCCTGCGCCAGAAACTGGGCCACGAGCCTGCGCTGGAGGCCGAAGAGGTTGCCCGTATCGCGGCCATCATCCGCGAGGCCACGAACAAGATCGCCGGAGCCTGAACAAGGCAAAAGGAAAGGCGCTGTGATTGCTCACAGCGCCTTTTTTACACCCTCAAGCACCAGATGACCGTGTCATCTGCGACAGGGAAAATAAAAGCCCCTCAAGAAGCGGGGGACCGCGTCCCCCGCGTTAGGGCCCGTCACTTTTAGTGGCGGAACACGCGGGTCCCCGTGAAGACCATGGCGATGCCCTTTTCGTCGGCGGCGGCGATCACTTCGTCGTCGCGGATCGAGCCACCAGGCTGGATGACGCAAGTCGCGCCAGCAGCGATCGCTTCCAGCAGGCCGTCGGCGAACGGGAAGAAGGCTTCCGACGCGCAGGCCGAGCCTTCGGCCAGCGAGACGTCGAGGCCCTTGGCTTCACCGGCTTCCTTGGCGCGGATGGCGGCGATACGGGCGCTGTCGCGACGGTTCATCTGGCCTGCCCCGATGCCGGCGGTCTGGCCGTCCTTGGCATAGACGATGGCGTTGGACTTCACGTGCTTGGCAACGGTGAAGGCGAACAGCATGTCCTCGATTTCCTTCTCGGTCGGCTGACGCTTGGTCACCACCTTGAGGTCCGAAGGCTTGAGGTTCGACTGGTCGCGCGATTGCACGAGGAAGCCACCAGCGACCGAGCGGAAGACGTTACCTTCGGCATGCGGATCCGGCAGGCCGTCGGTGATCAGCAGACGCAGGTTCTTCTTGGCGGCGAACACGGCCTTGGCCGCATCGTCGGCACCCGGTGCGATCACCACTTCGGTGAAGATGCCGGTGATAGCAATGGCGTCGGCTTCGGTCAGCGGACGGTTGACGGCAATCACGCCGCCAAAGGCTGAGACGGCATCGCATTCCAGAGCGCGGGCATAGGCCTCGGCAAGGTCCTTGCCGACAGCCACGCCGCACGGGTTGGCGTGTTTGACGATGACGCAGGCCGGTTCCGAGAACTCGGCGACCAGCTCATAGGCGGCGTCGGCGTCGGCGATGTTGTTATAGCCCAGTTCCTTACCTTGGATCTGTTCGGCATAGGCAACGCCCGGACGCTTCTCGCCGGTGCGATAGAAGCTGCCGGTCTGGTGCGGGTTTTCACCGTAACGCAGTGTCTGGGCCAGTTCGCCAGCAATCGACTTGCGAGCCGGAGCCACATCTTCCAGCTGGCCAGCGAACCACGACGACACAGCGGCGTCATAGGCGGCGGTACGGGCAAAGGCGCGGGCCGCCAGTTTCTTACGCAGGTCCAGCGAGGTCGAACCGTCGGCCTTGAGGGCTTCGACGATCAGTTTGATGCTCTCGGCATCAACGGCGACCGCGACGTGGCCATGGTTCTTGGAGCCCGAACGGATCATGGCCGGGCCGCCAATGTCGATGTTCTCGATGGCCGCTTCAAAGCCACCGCCGCTCTCGACGGTCTTTTCGAACGGGTAGAGATCGATCCAGACGATATCGATGGCACCGATGTTGTGCTCGGTCATGGCCGCCGCGTGGGTCGGGGCGTTGCGTACGCCCAGCAGGCCGCCGTGCACGATGGGGTGCAGGGTCTTGACGCGACCGTCCATCATTTCCGGGAAACCGGTCAGGTCCGCCACGTCCTTCACCGGCAGTCCAAAACCTGCGATGGCGGCCTTGGTGCCACCGGTCGAGACCAGTTCGACACCAAGATCGTGAAGCGTGCGGGCGACCTCTTCCAGTCCGGCCTTGTCGGACAGGGAAATCAGGGCGCGCGCAGGCGCAACCGCGTTAGGGGCGGGTGGAAAATCGGGAGCGGCGGGCATGGCGACGTCCGTAACAGCTAGGAGCAGGAGATGGCGCGCCTCTAGCACCGGTATCCGGCGTCGTCACCCCTTGGGCCCCCTCTAGATGGCGGGGGTGTTCGCCTGTTACAGAACGCTTGATGCCATTACTAGGTAAGATACTGATTATGATGGATTATCCCGCACACCGCATCTCGCAGTGTCATGAAATATTCATCAGGGCACTGAGGGCTGGAGGGCGACGCTCGCGCCGCCCTTGCTCAACCTACTCCTCGCTTGCGGGGGCCAGCTTCCAGCGAATTTTGGTCTCGGCATCGGTACGAGCCGAGCCACGAACCACGATCTGCATCGAGCGACGGGTCAGTCCGTCATCGACATGAACAGCCGTCTCGATCGCCACATCCGGACCGTCGCTGCGGAACCACCAGCCCTTGCCCGAGGGACCACGAAGCAGGATCGAGCGACGGTCGCGCGCCAGAGAAGCCTGAACGTCCGGATCGAGTTGGAACCGCAGGGCATAGGGCACGGCAATACGGCCCGGTTCCTGACGTCCATGCGGCGGATGCAGGCATTCTTCCGAGCGCATCTCGTCACTGCTCTGGTCGATATAGATGCGGCGCTGGTGCATCAGACCGTAAAGCGGCATCCAGCCATCGTGCTCGACCTCCAGCCAGATGGCCGTATCGGTCTGCTGATGATCGCGCGTGATATGGATCGGGTCGCTGATCAGGCGCGGGCCCAGAAGGTCGGCCTTCCAGCCGCCCAGCGGCTCGCCAATCGGACGCTCGCCCAATGTGAGGGTCGAAGCTCCCGCCGACAGGCGAAGCGCGTTGCGGTCCGGCGAACGCGGCGTCCATCCTGCCGAGGTGAACAGGCGATCCTTGCCGCACACAACCTCGATCGCCGCCGGTTGCCCGCATGCGGACGTCGACCACGCACCCGTCGCGGGGCCTTCGACGTCGAGGAGCACCGTCAACTGTGGCGAGGATACGCGG
>NZ_JSYD01000030.1:0-4046 GCF_054824005.1 Brevundimonas sp. GN22
TCTGATGCGGTTGTCCGATGCTCTCGATGAGTTGGACGGCCTCGAAGGATCAAGAACCCACCGCAGTTGGTGGGTCGCCAGGGCCGCCGTGCGCGATGTCGCGCGTGGCGACGGACGTGCGACCCTGACACTGCCCGATGGCACCTTGGCCCCCGTCAGCCGTCGCTACGCCCGCGCCCTGCGCGAAGCGGGTTGGTGGTAATCAGACCCAGTTGCCGTGGAAGGCGGCGGGCAGAGCGACATCGGCCCGCCACGTACAAACAGGCCCGTCCTCGATGCGCGCCAGATCCAGTAGGTGCAGTTCGCTGACACCGGCCTTCAGGTTGACGCTGGGACCGATCAACCAAGCGTCTTCTTCGGCAGTGGCTCCCGGTTTGGGCACATAGACCATCTCGTCGGTCACATGCTCGCTGCCAAAGTTAAAGCTGCGGGTCCGGCCCGATTTCCAGTCCGTCACGCCAATAGCTGACGCCAGTGGCGTGCCCTTCCGGGTGCCCGTCGTGTGGATACAAAAGCGTCTTTCCAGCCCCGCGCGACGCGGGTCACTGCGCGGGAACTCGGCGATCATGCCGGTGCGCTCCAGTCGCCCGCGACCATCTGGCGTCAGGACCACCAGAGTGAGTTCGGCCGGCTCTTCATCCAAAGGGACACCGTGCAATATCTCGCTAGCGCCACGGGCAGCGAAATCCATGTCCGAATGGGCGGCCACGTCAAAACGTATGGTTCCGTCGGCGTCCTCCCAAGCGTCCCCGACATGGAAGAAGCCCATAGGGGGCAGTTCGAATACGCGGCGCTTGCTCAGGTCATCCTTGTCTATGACCAGCACCTTTGACCCCAGCTCGGGCTTCCATTCAAAGGCCTGCGACAGCGGAAGAGTATTGCGGCTGTGCACCCAAGGTTGCAGCAGGATCACCAGATGCCGCGCCGTTGCCGAGAAGTCGTGGATATAGCTGGCCGTCGGCAGCTCGATCACATCCGCCGCGACAAGGCTGCCGCCCGGTGCCAGTCGCCAGACGATGGCACCACGCCCGTTGAGTCCGAGGTTCCACATCGTGCCATCCGGCTCGATGCGGGGGTGCGCGAGGAACGGCATGGCCTTCAGGTCGGGGCGCAAGGTCACATAGTCGCGCGTTTCCAAGGTGACAGGGTCCATTTCCAGCGGCGATCCGGCCTCCCACAAGGCCCACAGTTTGTCACCCACCTTGTGGACCGAGGTGTTGGCCGGATTGACGTCGTCAGGCGAACCGATGCGGGCGCGCGGATCGGCCAGCGTACCAAACCCCGGCATCAGCATCGCACCGGCAGCTTCCTCCTGACGCCGCTTGCGGGTGTCTGCAAAGCGGGCCGTCAGTTGCACCTGACCGTCTTCAATGTGCCAGCGCCGGATCATGCCGTCGCCATCGAACCAGTGCTGGGCCGATCCGCCGGGACGTCGGAACTGGGCTGGCCCGTTCCGGTAAAGTGTACCCTTCAGTCCGGCAGGTACCCGTCCGTGCACAAGCTCGAGCATCCGCGGAGAGATATCGCCTGCCACGTCGGCCGTAGCCAGTTCCCAGTTCTGAGCCTGCTGCAAAGCAGAAGCTGCCTTGACCACGTCAGGCGTCAAAACGGCCGCAGCCGCAGCGGCCGCCGAACTTCCTAGAAACATACGTCGTGATACGTTCATGCCACCCTCGCTCAGCGCAGATTGATGGTGTGGGCGGTATCGCCCGAGACATCGAAGCGAGCGCGGTCCCATTTGGCCGGTCCCATGTTGCCGACGGCATTGTTGGAGAACCCGTAGGGCTCGACCGGCATACCGAAGGGGTTGGTGTCCATCCGGCCGTTGTCATTCACATCGTGGAAGACCTTGATGCCGTATTCACCAGCGGAGAGTCCATCGATCACTGCCTGATGCTCGCCCTTGGCGACGTCCATCCTCAGGACGCGAACCGGTGCATTGCCTTCATAGGACTGCTCGTTGTTGAAGACTGCAATATTGACCGTGCCTGTGGTTTCACCCGTCTCGATATTCAGCGTCAGTCGGGCGGCGTCTTGGGCATTCGAAGTCGTCGCAAACAGGCTGAGTGCGGCGGCGGTAATGATCAGGAAGCGCATGTCGTTTTTCCGTGGTGATGTGGTGATGCCTCCTTCTGGCCACCCTTCTCCCGGCCTCGCTACCGAGGTTACGCCTTGCAACGCCGCCTGTTCGTGAATGACCACCCCTTGTCATTCACGAAGCGCGAATGGCCACCCGCATGAAGTTGTCGCGGCAACGGCACCTTGCTCCTCGCCCGCGAGAGACGTAAGTCCTGCATTCATGACCCAGCGCACCGCTCCCCTGATCTGCCCGTCCATCCTTGCCAGCGACTTCTCCAAACTGGGCGAGGAAATCCGCTCGCTGGAAGCGGCAGGAGCGGACTGGATCCACGTCGACGTCATGGACGGGCATTTTGTGCCCAACCTGACCATCGGTCCGGATGTGGTGAAAGCGCTTCGCCCGCACACCTCGCTGCCGTTCGACGTCCACCTCATGGTGGCACCGGTCGACAACTGGCTGGAAGCCTATCGCGCCGCGGGTGCGGACATCATGAGCGTGCACCCCGAAAGCGGTCCGCACGTCCACCGCACCCTCGGTCAAATCCGCCAACTGGGTGCCAAGGCCGGTCTGGTCTTCAATCCCGCCACCCCCTTGAGCGTTCTGGAAGAATGCGTCGATCTGGTGGATCTGGTGCTCATCATGTCGGTGAACCCGGGCTTCGGCGGTCAGAAATTTATCGACAGTTCCCTGCGCAAGATCCAGCGCGCCCGTGCCATTCTCGATGCTTCCGGCTCGCACGCACATCTTCAGGTGGATGGCGGCGTGGTTGCTGCAAATGCCGGAGCCTGTGTTTCGGCAGGCGCTGATGCCCTTGTCGCGGGATCGTTTGTGTTCAAGGGTGGGCCGGACGCCTACGCCACCAATATCCAGGCACTGAAAGCGGCATGAAGCCCATCGGCCCCTTCGCCCCGCGTGACAGCGAAACCCCTCTTTCCGAAGGTCACATCCCCGGACTGAAGGGTTCGCCCGTGCGCACCCCAATGCCCGTTCAGGGAACGCAGCGCACAACGCCCGCACTCGTCGGTGCCATCGCCAAGGTTCTGGTCACACGCCAGTTGTGGGTCGAGCTCTATGGCCTGCCCGGCTATCCGATGACACTGGGCAGCGCCAAGGGACAGGGTTTCGCCTTGACGCCAAAGGATCTGCGACCCGTCCCTAAAGAGGCACCGCGCCCCTTGCTGGGCGGCAAGCTGACCCTGATGGGGCTCAGCCTCGATACCGACGACCCGCGCCTGATGTGGGAACGCCCCACACCGAACCGTGCCTTTGCCGTCGAACTGCACAGCTTCAACTGGCTTCCGGTGATGATGGCTCAGGGCGAACGCGGTGTTCAGGACGCCATGGCCATGAGCCTGGGGTGGCTGGCGACCTTTGCGGATTGGTCGCCGTTTTCGTGGTCGCCGGATGTGCTCTCGCGCCGCGTTTATAATCTGGCCTGCGCTGGCAAGCGTCTGACGCAAAATGCCGCTCCGGCCGATGCACAGCGTCTGGCCGACAGCCTTGCCCGTCAGGCCAACCAGCTTTTGCGTCCGCCCTTCTCGGTGCGCGGGCGCGCGGAGCGACTGGTTGCCGTCGCCGTTGCCGGTTGCGCCCTTGGCGGCGTTACGGGCGAGCGCCTGCGCAACAAAGCTCTGAAGCGGCTGCCCCATGCGCTGGAGCAAACGGTCCGCGAAGACGGTGCCCATGCCTCGCGCGCACCGGAGCACGGGATGGAGCTTCTGCTCGACCTCCTGACGCTGGACGACGCGCTTTCGCAGCTTTCGGTGCCCACGCCGCCTCCGGTAGCCGATGCCATGTCGCGCCTGACCATTGCCTTGCGCAGTCAGGTTCTGCCGGACAAGCGCCTGGCGGTGTTCCAAGGAGGCGGCCCCTCGACGCGCGAGCGGGTTCAGGCCGCACGCGCCCATGATGATGAGCCGGCTGCGCCTCCGGCCAGCATTATCGGCGGCATTGTCCGCGTATCCTC